>NZ_KV789119.1:0-979 GCF_001807465.1 Actinomyces sp. HMSC08A09
CGGCCGCGCGGGCGGCGATGCGCCGCGGCTGGGTGACGATGACGCGGCCCGGCCGGCGTTCCTGGGCGCGCCCCGGGGCGTCGGCAGGGACGTCGGTAAGGACGTCGGCCAGGAGCGGTGGGACGAGCGTCGTCTTACCGGTGCCGGGCGGGGCGGTGAGGACCAGGCAGGCGCCGGCGCCTGCGTCGTCGGAGGCGGAGGGAGCGGCGGAGAGGAGCTCGCGCAGCTCGGGCAGCACCTCGACCACCGGCAGATCCGGGGGCGAGGCGAGCAGCGCCCTGATGGGGTCGGTCTGCGGAGGCTGCGTGCGGCCCTGCGGCCCGGTGCGAGTCATGCCCCGATTGTGCCTGGTGGGGGAGTGGATGGGGCCGACGTCGGACCGGGGCGGGAGCTGAGCAGCAGATGGCCCCCGGTCGGCGGAGGACCTGAGGTGCAGTGGGTGGATAGGGACGAGGGGAGACGCGCAGCTGCCGGCGGCTACCGGATGCTCATGAGGATGTCTCGGGCCTGCAGGGCGTCGGCGAGCTTCTCGGCGTACTCGGCGTGCGTCTTGACGGCCTTGTGCATGCCCAGGGCGCCGCCGATGATGGCCGACCCCGTTGAGGACAGGTAGCGCACCAGGGTCTCGCCGTGCGGGCCGGTCCCGAACTGCAGGTTCTGCGAAAGGTAGAAGCTGCTGCCCATGAGGGCGCCGAAGGCGATGGACATGCCCTTCTTGCCGCGGGTGATCTGGAGGGTGTCGGCGGAGAAGGGCGCGACGGTCCAGCCCTCCTGAGTGAAGAACTCGGTAACGATTGATCGAACTTGATCGATTGGTGCATTAATGGTGTACATGCGCTCAGTCATGGCGGGATGCTAAGCGACTTTTCATTGTTTTTGCATATTGTGTGCAATAACGTTTGCGTGAAGGCGGTGCGCTGCTGGCCTGTGTGCGCCCGGTGCACCGGCCTGGCCCGCACACAGATCGACAAAATCTTCA
>NZ_KV789120.1:0-68511 GCF_001807465.1 Actinomyces sp. HMSC08A09
GGCCGCCTCCCCTCCCGGGAGGCGGCCGACGCCGTTCTTCGCCTGCGGGGGCGTGCCAGTCCCCGGGGCCTGCCCGGGGACCGCCCGAGTCCTCCACGGGGGCATCTGCCCATGGTCCGCGGGGTGCCGCGCTGGCTACGGTGAAGGCGTTGGTGGTGCACCGAATGGGGGAGGGGAGTGGAGAAGCCGGTTGTCCCCGTCCTTGTCTCTCCCTCTCGCAAGGACGGGGACGACCTCTCCGCCTTGTGAGAGTCCCGGACAGACCTCAGCTGTTCTTGACGGGGATGTCGGTGAGGCGGAAGGCGAAGTCGGCGACTTCTTTCCATGCTGCGTGGTCGAGGGTGACGGTGTCGCCGCCGGGGTCGGGCCAGATGACGCAGACGGTGGTGGTACCGGCCTTGATAGTGGGAACGAGCTCGAGCTCGGTGAGGGGGACATGGGTCTTGAAGCCGGCGTCGAGGTAGTCGGCGGGGTAGATGCGCTCGCCGCCGGCCAGGAGGGTCAACCCGTCGGAAGAGAACTCGGTGGCCTCGTTGCTGCCGTCCTCGCTGCGGGAGTTGGAGAAGAGAACCTCTTTGTCGCCGAGCCAGATCTCGAGGCCTCTGGGGGTGGAGCCCTTCTTCGCGCTGATGGTGGTGTGGAGCTGGCCGAGGAGGTAGCCACCGGTGCGGGTGACGTGGTCGATGGTGATGGTGAGCTGGTCGTCGCCACTCTCACTTTTGACAGTGACGCCTTCAGATCCCTTGGCGACCGGGCCCTTGGTCTCGGGCAAGGAACCGGTTCCGGCGGACGGGGCAGTGTTCGTGGACGTGGTGCCGCCGGTGGGGGTCAGGGTGATCTCGACGCGTCGGTTGACGGCCCGTGCCTCGTCACTGGTGTCCTTGACCTTGGGCTCGGACTCGCCCTTGCCCGAGACGGATGTCTGCCACTTGTCGAGCGTGGTGAGCTGTGCGAGCCTGGTCTTGACCGCGTTGGCTCGTTTCTCGGAGAGGGTCTGGTTGTAGGCGTCGTCCTGGACGTCGTCAGTGTGCCCCACAATGGACAGGGTCCCACCGTTGGGGTGCTGCTCGAGCTGGCCGGCGACGGTCTTGAGCTGGGCGTCGGCGGCGGAGGTGAGGTCGGCTGAGTCTGAGGCGAAGGTGACGTCGCTGGCGAGGGTGACGGTGATGTCCTTGCTTCCGGTGTGGGTGCTGGTGGAGTTATCCAGGGCTCGTGCGAAGCGCTCAATGGGCACCGGGGCTTCCAGCGCCTCGTGGGGTTTGGCCTTGTCTCGGGAGTAGCCGATGGTGGCGACACTGTCAAAGGCCTTGTCCATGGCTGCAAGGTCAACGCCGGAGGCGGTAGGGGCGTCCTTGCCCACGACGTCGACAGTGACGAAGCCGGCCTGGGGGACGAAGACGGTGACCTGCTTGGCATCCACCGCCCCGAAGAGCACGAAGCAACTGGTGGACTCGCCCGGCTTAAGTGCCAGCTTGTTGTAGTTGTCCTTGACCTTGTTCTCCACACCGGTGGTGGCCACCCACACCCGGTTCGTGGACAGGTCCAGCGGGCGCACCCCGGTCGCACCCCAGTCGAAGGGCGAGAGCCGATTGCTGCTGGGGCGCGACAGTGGTCGGGTCGCCTCGAAGGTGTCGGTGTACTCATTGCCTGAGGAGTACACGGCCTGGGCGATGTCCTTGACTGCGGCGTCGTCCTTGGCCCGCGTCAGTCTCAGGGCCAGGACGGTGGTCTTGTCGTCGCGGCGCACCAGTGGTGAGACCTGGAACCCCAGGTGATGACCCATGACGTGAGCGTCGAGCTCCTGCCAACCCTGAGGCGCCGCCGACGCCGCAGGCACGGCCGCCCCTGACGCCCCACCCGCAGAGGCCGACGCCGAAGTCGGGCCGGCCTGATGCCTCGACTGCCAGGGCAGCTTGCACCCGGCCAGCATCGGCAACCCGACACCGGTCAGAATTGCTCCGGAGAGAAACACACGACGACGCATGGCTGCGGGTCCTTTCAGCTGTTCTTGATGGGGATGTCGGTGAGGCGGTAGGCGGTGTCGGGGGTTGAGTACTTGCCTTCGGGGTGGTCGAGGGTGATGGTGTCGCCGCCGGGGTCGGGCCAGACGACGCAGATGGTGGTGGCTCCGGTCTTGAGGTTGTCCACAAGACGTAGCTCGGTCAGGGGGAGGTGGTGGTCGACGTCGGCGTCGTTGTAGTCGGCGGGGAAGATGCGCTCGCCGTTGCTGAGGAGGGTCAGGCCGTCGCTGGCGTAGAAGGTTGAGATGGCGCCGCTCTCGGAGCGTTGGTTGGTCAGTGCGGTTTCGGGGTCGTCGAGCAGGGGGTGCAGTGGTGCGCCGGTGGATCCGTCCTTGACGGTGCAGGTAACGGTGCCCAGCAGGTAGCCGCCTTTGCGGGTGACCTGGTCCAGGGTGATGGTGACATCCCCCTGGGTGTTGAGGCCCTTGGTGGTGAGGGTGACGCCCTCGGATCCCTTGGCGACGGGGCCCTTCGGCTCGGGCAGCTTACCGCCACCACCGCTGTTGGTGGGGGTGGCGGTGCCGCTGTTCTTGGGGGTGGTGCCGCCGGTGGGGGTCAGAGTGATCTCGACGCGTCGGTTGGCGGCCCGGGCCTGGTCGGTGGTGTCCTTGATCTTGGGCTCGGACTCGCCCTTGCCGGACACGCTGGTTTGCCACTTGTCGAGCTTGGTGAGCTGTTCGAGGCGGGTCTTGACAGCGTTGGCGCGCTTTTCGGACAGGGTCTGGTTGTAGGCGTCGTCCTGGACGTCGTCGGTGTGCCCCACGATGGTGAGCGTCCCGCCATCGGGGTGCTGGCCCAGCTGGCCGGCGACGGTCTGGAGCTGGGCCTCGGCGCCGGAGGCGAGTTCGGCGGAGTCGGAGGCGAAGGTGACGTCTGATGCCAGGGTGACGGTGATGTCCTTGCCTCCGGCGTGGGTGCTGGTGGAGTCGTCCAGGGCGCGGGTGTAGCGCTCGATGGCGACGGGGTCGGCGAGCTCGGGGACGTCGTTGGAGGACTGCTTGAGTGCGGCCTGGGCGATGGACAGGTCGATCTTGGCTTTCTTGGCGTCTTTGGCGTCCAGGACTGAGACGGTGGTGAAGCCGGCCATGGGGACCATGACGGTGACGGTGTCGGTGTCGACCTTGCCGAAGGACAGGTAGGAGGTCATGTCCTCGCCGGGGGCGAGCTCGAGGAACAGTCCGCTGCCGTTGACGGCGCTCCACACGCGCCCCGAGGCGGTGTCCAGGAGCTTGACCAGCGAGGCCCCGGTACCAGCACGGAAGGGGCCTGCTCCCAGGTAGTCGGAGATGCTCAGCTTGTTGTCCTTGCTGCTGTAGGAGCTGGCGTCGACGGCGTCGATGGAGGCGTCGTCGGATGCGCGGGTGAGCTTCACGGCGATGTAGGAGCTCTTGTCGTCCTGGCGGACGACGGGGGAGACCTCCACACTCACCTTGTGGCCCATGATGTGACCGTCGAGCTTCTGCCACTCGGTGCTACCCGCCTGAGCCGGAGCGCTGGCCGAAGCAGATCCCCCGGCCGAGGCTGTGGAGCCCGACGGTGAGGCCGATCCACCCTTGTCCTTGGAGACTCCCGGCAGGTCACACCCGGCCAGTACCGGCAACCCGAGTCCCGCCAGGGCCGAGAGAACCACGAAGGACCGACGAGACGGTGCCGAAGGAACACAAGAAGAACCAGACAATGCGGGCAACACAAGAACTCCTTCATGGGTCCGCCGAAATTACTCAACGACCGAGAGTAATCATAACGTAATCATTACAGCAAGCGGGGCTCCCCGGGTACTCCCCATCGCTCCCCGGGTACTCCCCATCGCTCCCTGGGTACTCCCCATTGCTGCGTGGGGAGCATGTGAATCCCCTGGGGTCCCCGTAGAGCACCGGGTACTGCACAGTATTTCCCCGTGGGAGTCTCCCCATTTATCGAATGATGAGTGCTGCATAGAGTCTCGGTATTCCTCAGGCCGACATGGCCTGATCGAGAGCAACGGAGGTTCCATCATGATGACTGCTTCGAAGCGAATCCTGGCCGCCATGAGCGCCATTGGCGTGGCGGCAACCCTGGCGTCCTGCCAGCTGCCAGGAGGTTCGGGGGCGAACGGGGAGGGTGCGTCGGCGTCCGCGTCCGCATCGAAGTCGGCGCAGGCCGGGGGCGGCGGTCATGGCGCGGCCATTGAGTCTCATCCCACGACCGTTGACAGTAAACCCGGGACTGTCTCCCTGAACTCCGTGTCCGGGGCGGGAACCACGATCACCGTCATGTTCTCCGTGACGAATAATGACAAGAAGAACGACATGTGGATCTACGACTCATTCTCCGACGGAGACGACTCGGTGCCTCAGCCCAGTGGAAAGGCGAGCCCGGGAGGGAGCACGAACAACGCTGACGGGCTGACGCTCATTGAACCGTCCTCCTCAAGCATCTACCGCGTCTCCTACGACTCCCAGGGCGGCTGCCTGTGCTCCAGCGACCTCACGGAGTACATCAAACCCGGTCAGACGATCGCGCTTCAGGCGACCTTCACCGGTGTGCCGGCCGAGGCGAAGAACGTCACCATCACCATCCCGAATGGAGGGACCTTCAGCAACGTGGCGGTGACCCGATGAGACGGCAGATGAATGGGGGATGGGCAAGGGGCGCCACGTCTCGGCCTCGGTCAGGGGTGCTTGCCGCCGCGGTCGTCGTCGTGTGGGCAACATCGTGGTCAGTGTCCGCCTCGGCTGCTGCTGTACCCGCAGCACCGCAAGCGGGCCGCCCGTTGGCGGCTGCGAGTAACAGCGCCACAGCCGACCCGACGACGATCACCAAGCAACCGGAGAGCGCCGGGCCGGGCAACCCCCGGGTGGCTCAGACCGTGGACCGCGTCGTCACGCCGGTGTCGCGTTCGAGCAGCTCGGACAGCGCGGTCACCTACTCCTCGGACGGCCAGACCACGGTGGCCTCACTGTCCGGAGACGTCACCTTCGACGTCGACTCCTCGGCCCTGACCGACCGCGCCAAGCAGGTGCTCGACGAGATCGTCAAGCGCTGGAACGGTAAGCCGCCCGCCACGGTCACCGTGGTGGGGCACACGGACTCCGTCGCCGACGACGCTCACAACCAGACGCTCTCCGAGCAGCGGGCCAAGGCCGTCGCCGACTACCTGACCTCCAAGGTCCCCTCCCTGAACGTCCAGTCCTCCGGCAAGGGGGAGAGCGAGCCCGTGGCTTCCGAGACCAACGCGGACGGCAGTGTCAATGAGGCGGGCAAGGCCGCCAACCGTCACGTCGATGTGCGGTGGGGCTAAGTGCGCAAAATTGTCCCGTGGGGTCACGCCACTGCGAGCATCCATGCCAACCAGGCTCCTAGCGACAGATAGGGGCCGAAAGCAATGAGTGTCTTGCGGTCCGCCAGGCGACAGGCCATGAGCGCTACGGCGATGAAACCACCGATGAAGAATCCGAGGATAATGCCCATCGCGGCATAGGTTCCGCCGAAGTATCCGAGCCACAGGCCAAGAACCGCACACAGTTTCGCATCACCCAGGCCCATGCCCGATCCGGGCAGCAGCACCATGGCCCCCACGATGACTCCGGCACTCACTGCGCACAGGATGGACCTGAGGATCGCCCAGCTTGCTTCGGGGAGGGGCGTCCCCGTGGTCGCGTTGAACAAGCCAAGAGCCAGCGTCGCCGTGCCGGTCCACATAGCGGCCTGAGCGAGAAAGTGATTGGGGAGGCGGTGGCACACGGCGTCGACGCTGCATGCTGTGCCGAGCAGCGCCACGATGGGAAGAGCGACGATCGCCTCGCCCCATGCCCCGGCAGCCGCTCCCCGCATGAGCGTCGCCGCGCACAGGGCGGCGGCCAGAATGCCCTGAGAAGTGGGAGTCAGCAGCCACAGGGCACGGAGTTCTCGCGGCTTGGCGGTGGCGTCACGGGATGAGGCGGCCCCGGTCCGTGCCCTGGCCTGGTCCAGGTCGGACACATACCGGCGGGCGAAGGCTGAGGCTGGGCGGGTGACGACTGCGATGGCTGCGCCGCCAACGGCGATGGTGGCCAGTAATGCGGAGACGTTCACCTCCACACTCTCGCACGTTCGCTACCTTCGAGGTGGGGAAAAATGGAGAAGACTCATGCGTGTCTCGCGTCCTCCATTGAGTCCTCGGCCGTCGACATCAGTGTGCCCGCGCCTGTCCACACGGTCCTTCGGCGTGTCCAGCACCACGCCCTCACCTCGCCCTCCGCCCTGGCGCCCTGACGCGGCGAACGGGTAGCCTGGCCGACGGTGCCCGCAGACGGGTCACCGCATCTCCATTCCGTTCCCAGCGACGTCGGCTTCGTCCAGGCCTCAGGTCTGCTCGGCTCAAGTGCGACATCGTGACGCGGGTCTGCCGCGGCGGGAACCGACGGGCCCCTGACTGCGGGGCTCCGGACGTCGTCTTCGGGCTCGCCCCGATCCCGGCGGGCCGGCCCTCTCCGCGGTGGCGTGCGCCGTCGAGCCACCAATGGGGGAGCGGCCCGGCACGCAGGCAGCAGCCAGATACAGACTCACGTCCCCATGGAGAATCAGTAGTGCCTACCATTCAGCAGCTGGTCCGCAAGGGCCGCTCGACGAAGCGCTCCGCGTCCAAGACGCCGGCGCTCAAGGCCAGTCCGCAGCGCCGTGGCGTGTGCACCCGCGTGTACACCACGACCCCTAAGAAGCCGAACTCAGCCCTTCGTAAGGTCGCCCGTGTGCGCCTGTCCACCGGTATCGAGGTCACGGCCTACATCCCCGGTGAGGGCCACAACCTCCAGGAGCACTCCATCGTGCTCGTGCGCGGTGGTCGTGTGAAGGACCTTCCCGGTGTCCGCTACCACATCGTGCGCGGTGCCCTCGACACCCAGGGTGTCAAGGGCCGCCAGCAGGCACGTTCCAAGTACGGCGCCAAGAAGGAGAAGAAGTAATGCCTCGTAAGGGTCCCGCACCCAAGCGTCCGCTCGTCGTCGACCCCGTCTACGGCTCGCCGGTCGTCACCCAGCTCGTCAACCGCGTTCTGCTGGACGGCAAGAAGTCCACCGCCGAGCGGATCGTCTACGGCGCCCTGGAGGGCGTGCGTTCCAAGACGGACCAGGACCCGGTCTCGGTCCTCAAGCGCGCTCTGGACAACATCCGCCCCGCCCTGGAGGTCCGCTCCCGTCGCGTCGGTGGCGCCACCTACCAGGTGCCCGTCGAGGTCCGCCCCGGCCGCGCCACCACCCTGGCGCTGCGCTGGCTCGTGGACTTCTCCCGCCAGCGCCGCGAGAACACCATGACCGAGCGTCTCATGAACGAGATTCTCGACGCCTCCAACGGCCTGGGCGCCGCGGTCAAGCGCCGTGAGGACATGCACCGCATGGCCGAGTCCAACAAGGCCTTCGCCCACTACCGCTGGTAGTGCCGGAATCAGCTCCGTACCCCACACGAACGAAGGACACCACCAGTGGCACTTGACGTGCTGACAGACCTCACCAAGGTCCGCAACATCGGCATCATGGCCCACATCGATGCCGGTAAGACCACCGTGACAGAGCGCATCCTGTTCTACACGGGCATCAACTACAAGATCGGCGAGACGCACGACGGCGCCTCGACGATGGACTGGATGGAGCAGGAGCAGGAGCGCGGTATCACCATTACCTCCGCGGCCACCACCTGCTTCTGGAAGAACAACCAGATCAACATCATCGACACCCCCGGACACGTGGACTTCACGGTCGAGGTCGAGCGCTCCCTGCGCGTGCTCGACGGCGCCGTGGCGGTCTTCGACGGCAAGGAGGGTGTGGAGCCGCAGTCGGAGACGGTGTGGCGCCAGGCGGACAAGTACAACGTCCCGCGCATCTGCTACATCAACAAGATGGACAAGCTGGGCGCGGACTTCGACTTCTCCGTCCAGACCATCCGTGACCGCCTCCACGCCACCCCGATCGTCCTCAACTTCCCGATCGGCGCCGAGAACGACTTCTCCGGCCTCGTCGACGTCCTGGAGATGCGGGCCATCCGCTTCCCCGAGAAGGACGCCGACGGCAAGGAGACCCGCGGCTCCGTCGTCGAGTACGAGGAGATCCCCTCCGAGCTGGTCGCCAAGGCCGAGGAGCTGCGCGCCCAGCTGGTCGAGACGGTCGCCGAGGCCGACGACGCCCTCATGGAGAAGTACCTCGAGGGCGAAGAGCTCAGCATCGCCGAGCTCAAGTCCGGCATCCGCAAGCTCACCGTGGCCGGTGAGGCCTTCCCGGTCCTGGCCGGGTCCGCCTTCAAGAACAAGGGCATCCAGCCCGTGCTCGACGCCGTCCTGGACTACCTGCCCTCCCCGCTCGACGTTCCCGACGTCGAGGGCCACGCCGTCGGTAACGAGGAGGAGGTGCTCACCCGTCCGGCCGACGAGAAGGCTCCCTTCTCCGCCCTGGCCTTCAAGGTGGCCACCCACCCCTTCTACGGCAAGCTCGTCTACGTGCGCGTCTACTCCGGCAAGGTCTCCCAGGGTGAGATGGTCCTCAACGCCACCAAGGGCAAGAAGGAGCGCATCGGCAAGCTCTTCCAGATGCACTCCAACAAGGAGAACCCGGTGGAGGAGGCCCACGCCGGCCACATCTACGCCTTCATCGGCCTCAAGGACGTCACCACCGGTGACACCCTGTGCGCCCAGGGCTCCCCGATCGTCCTGGAGTCCATGACCTTCCCGGCCCCGGTCATCCACGTGGCCATCGAGCCCAAGACCAAGGGCGACCAGGAGAAGCTGGGTGTGGCCATCCAGAAGCTCTCCGAGGAGGACCCCACCTTCACCGTCTCCCTCGACGAGGAGACCGGCCAGACCGTCATCGGCGGTATGGGCGAGCTCCACCTGGACGTGTTCGTGGACCGTATGCGCCGCGAGTTCAAGGTCGAGGCCAACGTGGGTGCTCCGCAGGTCGCCTACCGCGAGACCATCCGCAAGAAGGTGGACAAGGTCGAGTACACCCACAAGAAGCAGACGGGTGGCTCCGGCCAGTTCGCCAAGGTGCAGATGAGCTTCGAGCCCCTCGTGGCCGACGAGGCTGCCGAGACCGCCGACGGCGAGAAGGCGCACTACGAGTTCGCCAACGCCGTCACCGGTGGCCGCGTGCCCCGCGAGTACATCCCCAGCGTGGATGCCGGGGTCCAGGACGCCATGCTCACCGGTGTCCTGGCCGGCTACCCGATGGTGGACATCAAGGCCACCCTCATCGACGGCGCCTACCACGAGGTCGACTCCTCCGAGATGGCCTTCAAGATCGCCGGCTCCATGGCGTTCAAGGAGGGTGCCAAGAAGGCCTCGCCGGTCCTCCTCGAGCCCGTCATGGCCGTCGAGGTCCGTACTCCCGAGGAGTACATGGGCGACGTCATCGGTGACCTCAACTCCCGTCGCGGCATGATCGCCTCGATGGAGGACGCCGTCGGCGTCAAGGTCATCCGCGCCAACGTGCCCCTGTCGGAGATGTTCGGCTACGTCGGTGACCTGCGCTCCAAGACGCAGGGACGTGCCGTGTACTCCATGACCTTCGACTCGTACGCCGAGGTTCCCAAGAACGTCGCCGACGAGATCATCGCCAAGGTCAAGGGCGCCTGACGCCCTGCCTCCGGGGTCCGCACCGGCTGCACGCAACCGCGGCGGACCCCGGCCCGACGGCGCCCCTCGGGTGCCGACCGGGACCCAGTTCAGTAAGATTTCCAACATCCACCAGTAGAGACTCTCGACGCCCGGGCGGCTAGCATGTGTGCTAGTCGAATCCCGACGAAGAGAACTACCCGAGTCCCAGGAGGACACCAGTGGCCAAGGCCAAGTTCGAGCGGACCAAGCCGCACGTCAACATCGGAACGATCGGTCACGTCGACCACGGTAAGACGACGCTGACCGCTGCGATCTCCAAGGTTCTGCACGACGAGTACCCCGAGCTGAACCCCTTCACCCCCTTCGACGAGATCGACAAGGCTCCTGAGGAGCGTCAGCGCGGTATCACCATCAACATCGCGCACGTCGAGTACGAGACCGACAAGCGCCACTACGCGCACGTCGACGCCCCCGGGCACGCCGACTACATCAAGAACATGATTACCGGTGCCGCCCAGATGGATGGCGCGATCCTCGTGGTCGCCGCCACCGACGGCCCGATGGCCCAGACCCGCGAGCACGTCCTGCTCGCCCGCCAGGTGGGCGTCCCCGCCCTCCTCGTGGCCCTCAACAAGTCCGACATGGTGGACGACGAGGAGCTCCTCGACCTGGTTGAGATGGAGGTGCGCGAGCTGCTGTCCTCCCAGGACTACGACGGCGACGAGGCTCCCGTCATCCGCGTCTCCGCTCTCAAGGCCCTCGAGGGCGACGCCGAGTGGGCCGGCAAGATCAAGGAGCTCATGGACGCGGTGGATGACTTCATCCCCACCCCCGAGCGTGACATGGACAAGCCCTTCCTCATGCCCATCGAGGATGTCTTCACCATCACCGGTCGCGGCACCGTCGTCACCGGTCGTGTGGAGCGCGGCAAGCTCCCGATCAACTCCGAGGTCGAGATCCTTGGTATCCGCGAGGCCCAGAAGACCACGGTCACCGGTATCGAGATGTTCCACAAGCAGATGGACGAGGCCTGGGCCGGCGAGAACTGCGGTCTGCTCCTGCGCGGCACCCGTCGCGAGGACGTCGAGCGCGGTCAGGTCGTCTGCAAGCCCGGCTCCATCACCCCGCACACCGAGTTCGAGGGCCACGTCTACATCCTCACCAAGGACGAGGGCGGCCGCCACAACCCCTTCTACTCGAACTACCGTCCGCAGTTCTACTTCCGTACCACGGACGTCACCGGTGTCATCACCCTCCCCGAGGGCACCGAGATGGTCATGCCCGGCGACACCACCGAGATGACCGTTCAGCTCATCCAGCCCATCGCCATGGAGGAGGGCCTCGGCTTCGCCATCCGTGAGGGTGGCCGCACCGTCGGCTCCGGCCGCGTCACCAAGGTCATCAAGTGACCCACTGACGCTCCGCGCCTCCGCGTAGCACCAGACCTCCCCGGTCAGAGCAGCCGCTCTGACCGGGGAGGTCTTTTTTGTGTTCCACCATGGGCAATGGCGCGGCCTACCGCGAATATGAATAGAAATGTGAATGACACTATTTCCTAGTTTTTGTGATACCGGCGTAATGAATGGTGTCGCAATGCTATAACGGACGATTTCAGATCCATCACCGATCCCGTATTGCCCGATTTCGTCAACTAGGTTATCCACTGTCACCAGGCACCTGGATGTCGACGCCCATTTACGGGCGAGCCCAGTGCCGTTGAGTTCTCATGAAGTGGAGTGTTTCCTTTGCTGCGTCGTCGTGCCATCCTGCCTCGCCTGCGTAAGCTCGTCGCCGGCGCTGCGGCACTCACCTGCGTCGCAGCGGCGCTTGTGGGCACTGAGCAGCCTTCTGCCGGAGCGGCCCCGAGGGGGCTTCCAGCCGATGCGCTTCCGGCGGTCTTCGCCCAGGGCGGTACCAGCTGGTACCGGGACACCATCCAGTGGCTCCAGTGGGCGGACTATGACAGCAACTTCGCCGGCCAAACCAAGCCGAATGTCCCCGTGCTCGACTACGGGCAGCGCAAGACCTTCACCAACTACCGCGACATGGGGGAGGCCGGCTATCTGGTCACCACCTGCAACCTGTCCAATCTCAGGCACATTGGCCATCAGAAGGGGTTTCCTGACGATCTTGCTCGTGGCCCGCTGGTCGCCACCATTCCCGGTACCTGGGCCGGCGACATCCTCGACAACCTCTACAACATCGGGGGCGCCGGGGGCTGGAGCGACGGCAGCTCGGAGTGGCACAGTGGTCTGACGTACCCGAGGGACTACGTCAACCACAACCAGATGGTCATTGGGCTGGCCAACGGCTACGCCTACAACGGGGACAAGACCTGGGACGGCAAGGACAAGAACGACCGCAGGGCGGACCGCACCCCCACGGGCGGATACTCGCGCATCAGCTTCGACGTCTCCTGCTCGGCGACCCTCCAGGCCCCCGACGGCAGCTCCACGCCGGTGGGTCTCAACGGTCTGGTCTTCGCCGACGCCGAGGCCTCAAACCCCGGGAGCACCAATGAGCCCTTCGACGGCGAGTGGATCCAGGCCCAGGTCCCCAACAACCAGCGAGTCACCTGGCGCCTCCTCGATGGCGGTCGTTCCAACAACTGCACCGACACGAGAGGAGGCACCGGGCGGCCGGTCACGACCCGCGCGACCCTGTCCAACGGGAACCGCACCCTGCGGTTGGACAACACGGCGCAGGAGTGCGTCTACCAGAACGGCGGAGGCTACTCCAAGCCCAACGGCATCGGCGGGCCCGCAGTGTCCATGTTCATGGAAGGGGCGACTAGCGCCACCATCACCATGCAAGGATCCGGCTACTCCGCCGTCGCCCTGGGGCTGGTCCTGGCCACCGACTTCGGGGATGCCCCCACTTCCTACGGCAGCGCCTCTGCTCTCCTGCAGCCCAAGTGGGACGGCGGTGAGGTCACGAGCCGCAACGGCTACGACCTCTTCGGCGGCCGTCTGATCAACACCACCCGCATGTACGCCTCCGGACCCTACCTGGGCTCCTTGATCGACGCCGAGTCCCAGCAGCATTTCAGCGACGGGGCCGACGGCGATGACAACGACGGCTGGTACGGCAACGACGAGGACGGTGTCACCATCCCCGCCGCAGGCATCGAAACCGCTCCGGGCCAGAACGTCACCCTCAACGCCCGTTGCAACGGAGGGGGAGCAGTCGCCGGCTGGATTGACTGGAACCACAACGGGGTGTTCGATCCCGCTGAGAAGAGCGCCCAGGTGACGTGTGACGGCAGGTCGAATGCCACGTTGAGATGGACCGTGCCCGAGGACGTCGTACGCAGCATCGACGGGGAAACCGGATCTCAGCCCCACACCTACCTGCGGGTGCGGACGGCTAAGGCAGGCGTCGACCTCAAACCCACCGGCAGCACGATGGACGGTGAGGTCGAGGACTACCGGCTCGCTGTTCGCGTCCCCACCATCCAGCTCGTCAAGAACGTCCAGGCCCCATACACCGGGCAGGTCAAGGCCCTCGGGGCCGACCAGTGGACCCTCAAGGCCCAGCAGGGCAATGGTGGGGCGGCGTCCCAGCAGGTGACCGGCAACGTTGACACCGGTATCAAGGCGGTGCGTCCAGGACAGTACGTGCTCAGCGAGTCCTCCACGAACCCCCAGGCACCGGGCTACGAGGCGAGCGCATGGCAGTGCGCCCAGACCCCCGGGACGCGCGGCAGCTGGAGCAGCTCGAGCCTGACAGGATCCAACATCCAGGTGCGGGGCACCGATCGCCTCACCTGCTGGGTCACCAACACGACCAAGCCCGGAGCGCTGTCCTGGACCAAGGTCGACCAGGACGGTCAGACACCCCTGGGCGGTACCAGCTGGACCCTGACCGGTCCCGGCGTCCCCGCCGGCACCGTCGTCGAGGACTGCCAGGCGGCGGGCTGCCGCGGCGGCGCCTACCGGGACACCAACCCGGCTCCGGGTGTCTTCGAGGTCAGTGGACTGGCGTGGGGGAGCTACTCCGTCACCGAGAGAACCGCCCCCAGTGGATACCAGCGCCTGGACAAGACCTTGGCCTTCAACGACGTCTCCGGCGCCAACCTCAAGGCTGGGCTCAAGGACACCACCGGTGTCACCAGGGGAGCCGTGACCAACCAGCGTCTGACCGGAGCCGTGTCCTGGAAGAAGCAGGACACGAGCGGACATGCCCTGGGCGGCTCGGAGTGGACGCTCAGCGGCCCCGGAGTCCCGGCCAGGACCACCGTCACCGACTGCGTCATCGCCGGTGGCAGGGGACGGTGCCCAGGCGGCCCCTACGCCGATACGGACCCCGCGGCCGGTTCCTTCACCGTGACCGGCCTGCCCTGGGACACGCGCTCCTACTCCCTGGTGGAGAAGCGGGCTCCCGCGGGATACCGGCTTGACACGACGAGCCGCAGCTTCGCCATCAAGCCCAACGCCCTCCAGTACTCCTTCTCGAAGGCCTTCACCAACGAGAAGGCGGCCACCCCCCGCTTGCCCCTGACAGGCGGACGCGGTGCGCACATCTTCCTGATCGCAGGAGCGGTCGTCTCCGCTCTGGCGATCTCCACCGGACTCCTCAGGAGGCGCCGTCACTGCAACCTCGACTGATCCGCCCACCGACCCACGCATGAAAGGTCGGAGGCGCCGGTGACGCCGTCGGACAAGACGGAGCCGTCCACCGGAGAAAGACTCCCTATCCATCTCCATACCACGCGTTCGCATCTCCCCGCGGCGCACAGTGAAAGGAAATCCCAACCCATGAAGCACAACGCCAGCACGCTGGGGCGTCGGGCTGCTGCCGCAGCCGGTGTCCTCACCCTGGCCTTCCTCGGCCTGGCCCCTTCGGCCGTGGCCACGGAAACGCCTAACTACGGCAACATCAAGACGGATGCGACGGGCTCGCTCGCCATCCACAAGCACCTCAACGGTGGTGGCAAGGACATCGGTAACCCCACCGGTACCCCGCAGAACGCGGACAGCAAGGGGGCTCCCGTCCAGGGCGTCGTCTTCACCGCCTACCCGATCACCGACATCAACCTGAAGGACCCCGCCGGGTGGGACACGATCAGTGACCTGTCCAAGGCCGGCGTGCCGGACAGCGCCTGCACCAACCCCGCCGCCCCCACGCTGGGAGCGCACAAGTTCGGCACCCCCAAGGTCTCCCCGGCCACCAACGGCGAGGGACTCGCCACGATTACGGACATGCCGGTTCAGGCCTACCTCGTGTGCGAGACCACGACCCCCGGCAACATCGTCCAGAAGGCCAAGCCCTTCGTGGTGACGGTTCCTCACCCGAACACCGCTGCGGGCGCCGACGGCCAGTGGATCTACGATGTCCACGTCTACCCCAAGAACGAGGCCATCAGCGTTGAGAAGAGCATCCAGGAGCAGAAGCTCAACGGCTACGGTGTCGGCTCCCTCGTCAAGTTCCCGGTGAGCTCGACGGCGCCGACTCTCGACGCCAAGTCCTTCTACAAGTACTTCCAGCTCAGGGACACCCTGGACGACCGCCTCACGGCGGTGACCGCCACGGAGGTCTCCCTCGAGGGTACGACCCTGGATCCCACCGACTACAAGGTGGACACCAAGGGGCAGACCGTCACCGTCACCTTCTCCGCCGAGGGTCTGAAGAAGATCAAGGCCGCCCCCGGCAAGAAGGTGTCCGCCGTCTTCCAGGGCAAGGTGACCGAGGCCCGCAACGGCGCCATCACGAACCGGGCTCAGGTGATCAGCGACACCGTCTACGCCGAGCAGCCCCCGACGCCCGAGGAGCCCCCGGCGAACCCCAACGACCCGCCGACCTCTAACGAGGTGACTTCCCGCTGGGGCGACCTGCTCATCAAGAAGGTGGACAACCACCAGCAGGGCCAGGACAAAGCCGGCCTCGAGGGCGCTCAGTTCCAGCTGTACAAGGCCAAGGACGCCTACGCCGGTACCTGCACCAAGGACAAGGAAGGCGACCCCATCGCCATCAACGGCGAGACCACGCTGACCACGGACGCCCAGGGCGCCATCAACGTCAAGGGCCTGTTCATCTCCGACTCCATCGACGGTGCGAACCGTGACAACCAGAAGGATGCCACCGCGCGCTGCTACGTCCTGGTCGAGACCAAGGCTCCGGCCGGCTACGTCCTGCCCGCCGGTGACGGCGCCGTGACCCCCGTCAAGATTGAGGTCGGTGCGGTGACCACGGACAACGTCACCATCGAGAACACCAAGCAGTCGGTTCCGGGCCTGCCCCTGACCGGTGCCAACGGCATGCTCATCCTGACCGCCTCCGGTGCGTCCCTGCTGATGATCGCCGTCGGCTCCGTCCTCGTGGCCCGCTACCGCGAGCGCAAGCAGAACGCGAACCTCGCCGCCTGATGACGACCGCTGTCGGCCGGGGCGTATGAGCCGCGGCCGACAGCCACAACCGCACGAGCCCCGCCTCAACCGCGTCGTGACCGGGTGCTGAACCCGTCTCGATCGTGAGGCCGTGGCCCGAGCGGAAACGGTGCAGGCACTCGACGGACCCCGATCCGGCGAGCGCCTGCACCGTCATGTACCAACCTCCATCATCCCCGCCCCGAACACCCCGACCCTGGAAGCGCACGAGGCCCATGATCTTCCGCAAAGCACGCACGCCCCGCACCGCCCGGACTCCGCGCACACGCGCCTCGAGCGCCCAGAAGCATCGCCGTCCGCGTACCTGGCGCCTGTCGGTCTCAGCCCTGGTCACCTCCATCATGGCGCTGGTGGGCATGGGGCTGCTGACCTATCCGACGGCGGCCTCCTGGGTCGCCCAGTACAACCAGTCGAAGGTGACTGCCGACTACTCCGCCCAGGTCGATGGGGCCCGTCCCGACGCCAAGACCCAGGTCGAGCAGGCGCACGCCTACAACGACGCGCTCTCGGCCGGAGCGGTCCTGGAGGCCAACAACCACGTCCCCACCGGCGCTGGCTCCAGCAAGGACAGCTCCCTGCAGTACGCCAACATCCTCAAGGCCAACAACGAGGGACTCATGGCCCGTCTGAAGATCCCCTCCATCTCCCTGGACCTGCCCGTCTACCACGGCACGGCCGACGACACCCTCCTCAAGGGCCTGGGGCACCTGGAGGGCACCTCGTTGCCGGTCGGGGGAGAGGGGACCCGCTCGGTCATCACCGGGCACCGCGGCCTGGCCGAGGCCACCATGTTCACCAACCTGGACAAGGTCAAGACCGGTGACAGCCTCATCGTCGAGGTCTTCGGAGAGGTCCTCACCTACCGGGTCACCAGCACCAAGGTCGTCGAGCCCGAGGAGACCGAGGCCCTGCGCGCCGAGGAGGGCAAGGACCTGCTCACCCTGGTGACCTGCACGCCCCTGGGCATCAACACCCACCGCATCCTGCTGACCGGCGAGCGCATCTACCCGACCCCTGCCAAGGACCTCGCGGCGGCGGGCAAGCGCCCTGACGTTCCCCACTTCCCCTGGTGGGCCGTGGGTCTGGCCGCGGGGCTCATCGTCATCGGGCTGTACCTGTGGCGCTCGGGCTACGCGGCGGCGCGGGCCAAGGAGCGGGCGCTGGCCAGGGCCCGTGCTGCGCAGGAGGAGCCGCGCCCCCAGACCTGGGCGGAGCAGATGCGGATCTGGATGGATGACGACGCCGGTGTCGAGCCCCAACGGTGGTTCACCGACCTTCCGGTCCCGCCCCAGCCCTCTGAGATGGAGAACCTGGCGCTTCTGGAGGAGATCGCGTCGCTGTCGGCGCCGTCGGGACAATCGGACAACCAGGAGCTCATCGACACCGCGGAGATCCCGGTGCTGGGCGCGACACGCCCGAGCGCGGGGGCCAGTGGGCGGACTCACAGCCTCTAGGCCCAATCCTGGGTTCCGCTGCCCGCGCGAGCCCTGATAACGTAATCCGGCCGGCCAAGGGCGTGCACTCGCGTGCCCCTGGTTGTGCCGCCCCGGGATCACCCCGGGATTCATTCTGACGGACCCGTTCCTCCTGAACGGGTTTCCGTGTGTCCAGACCGGTTCACCGCCTTCCATCACGGGAGAGGCGTGCGTCCTCAAGCGACACGCCCGAGCGCGTGGACCGGCCAGAAGCAAGTACAAGAGAGGTTAGGCGCCATGGCGGGACAGAAGATCCGCATCCGGCTCAAGTCCTACGACCACGAGGTCATTGACTCCTCGGCGCGCAAGATCGTCGACGTCGTGACCCGCGCTGGCGCGACGGTCGTGGGCCCGGTGCCGCTGCCGACCGAGAAGAACGTGTTCTGCGTGATCCGGTCGCCGCACAAGGACAAGGACAGCCGCGAGCACTTCGAGATGCGCACGCACAAGCGGCTGATCGACATCGTCGACCCGACGCCCAAGGCCGTCGACTCGCTCATGCGTCTCGACCTGCCCGCTGACGTCAACATCGAGATCAAGCTCTGAGGACTGCCATGACAACGCTTAACACGCCGGCTGCCGCCGCGCCTGCCAAGGCGCTGCTCGGCACCAAGCTCGGCATGACGCAGATCTGGGACGAGAACGGGGTCCTGCGCCCCGTGACCGTCGTCCGGGTCGACACCAACGTCGTGACCCAGGTCCGCACCATCGAGACCGATGGCTACGAGGCCGTTCAGCTCGCCTTCGGCGACATCGACGCCCGCAAGGTCACCAAGCCGCTCGCCGGCCACTTCGCCAAGGCCGGGGTCGAGCCCCGCCGTCACGTGGCGGAGATCCGCACCTCCCTGGCGTCGGAGTTCACCCCCGGCCAGGTGCTGGCCGCCGACACCTTCGAGGTCGGCCAGCTGGTCGACGTCACCGGGACCTCCAAGGGTAAGGGTTTCGCCGGTGTCATGAAGCGCCACGGCTTCGCCGGTGTGGGCGCCTCCCACGGTGCTCACCGCAACCACCGCAAGCCCGGCTCCATCGGCGCCTGCGCCACCCCCGGGCGCATCTTCAAGGGCCTGCGCATGGCCGGTCGTATGGGTCACGCGCGCCGCACCGTCCAGAACCTCAAGATCCGCGGCATCGACGTTGACAAGGGCGTTCTGCTCGTCAACGGCGCGATCCCCGGCCCCAAGGGCTCGGTCGTCGTCGTCCGCACCGCCGTGAAGGGAGCCTGAGACCATGACTGAGGCACTCACCGTCGACGTCGTCGACTCCGCGGGCAAGAAGACCGGCAGCGTCGAGCTGCCCGCCGAGGTCTTCGACGCCCCCCTCAACATTCCGCTCATGCACCAGGTGGTCGTCGGCCAGCTGGCCGCGGCCCGCCAGGGCACCCACGCCACCAAGACCCGCGGCGATGTCCGCGGCGGTGGTCGCAAGCCCTACCGCCAGAAGGGCACCGGCCGCGCCCGCCAGGGCTCGACCCGAGCCCCGCAG
Source organism: Actinomyces sp. HMSC08A09 (assembly GCF_001807465.1). Classification (NCBI taxonomy): domain Bacteria; kingdom Bacillati; phylum Actinomycetota; class Actinomycetes; order Actinomycetales; family Actinomycetaceae; genus Actinomyces; species Actinomyces sp. HMSC08A09. The sequence goes on from NZ_KV789120.1 coordinate 18,926, forward strand.
TTCGTCGGCGGTGGCACCGTCCACGGCCCGCAGCCGCGCGACTACACCCAGCGGACCCCCAAGAAGATGAAGGCCGCCGCCCTGCGCAGCGCCCTGTCCGACCGCGCCCGCAACGGCCGCGTCCACGTCATCACCGAGTTCGTCACCACCACGGTGCCCTCCACCAAGAACGCCCTGGTCGCGCTGCGCAACCTCACCGACCGTAAGGCCCTGGTGATTGTGGACCGTCAGGACGACCTGTCCAGGCTCAGCCTGCGCAACGCCCCCGAGGCGCACGTCCTGTGGGCCGACCAGCTCAACACCTACGACGTCCTCAAGTCCGACGACGTCGTCTTCACGGCCTCTGGCCTGGACGCGTTCCTGGGCAAGGGTGAGGAGGAGTCCAAGTGAGCCTCGAGAAGTCCAAGAACCCCCGCGACGTCATCATCGCGCCGGTGGTCTCCGAGAAGTCCTACGCCTGCATGGACCGTGGCCAGTACACGTTCATCGTGGCGCCGGGATCCAACAAGACCGAGATCAAGCAGGCCGTTGAGGCCATCTTCGATGTCAAGGTCTCCTCGGTGAACACCATCAACCGCAAGGGCAAGACGCACCGCACCCGCACCGGGATCGGCAAGTCCAAGGACACCCGCCGTGCGATCGTCACCCTGCGCGAGGGGACCATCGACATCTTCGGTGATGTGGCCTAGTGCGCCACGGAAGGTAAAGGATCGATATGGGAATCCGTAAGTACAAGCCCACGACCCCGGGTCGTCGCGGCTCCTCCGTGGCCGACTTCGTGGAGATCACGCGCAGCACGCCCGAGAAGTCGCTGGTGCGCCCGCTGAGCAAGTCCGGTGGACGTAACTCCTCCGGTCGTATCACCACCCGCCACAAGGGTGGTGGCCACAAGCGCGCCTACCGTCTCATCGACTTCCGTCGTCACGACAAGGACGGCGTGCCCGCGAAGGTCGCTCACATCGAGTACGACCCCAACCGCACCGCGCGCATCGCCCTGCTCCACTACATGGACGGCGAGAAGCGCTACATCATCGCCCCGAACAAGCTCCGTCAGGGCGACGTCGTCGAGGCCGGCCCCAGCGCCGACATCAAGCCCGGCAACAACCTGCAGCTGCGTCACATCCCCACCGGTACGGTCGTCCACGCGGTCGAGCTGCGTCCCGGTGGCGGGGCCAAGATCGCTCGCAGCGCCGGCACCTCCGTCCAGCTGGTTGCCAAGGAGGGCAAGTACGCGCAGCTGCGCATGCCCTCCGGGGAGATCCGCAACGTGGAGGCCGCCTGCCGCGCCACCATCGGCGAGGTCGGCAACGCCGAGCAGTCCAACATCAACTGGGGCAAGGCCGGCCGTATGCGCTGGAAGGGCGTGCGCCCGACCGTCCGCGGTGTCGTCATGAACCCGGTGGACCACCCGCACGGTGGTGGTGAGGGCAAGACCTCCGGTGGTCGTCACCCCGTCTCGCCGTGGGGCAAGCCCGAGGGCCGCACCCGCCGTCCCAACAAGTCCAGCGACCGCCTCATCGTGCGTCGTCGTCGGACCGGCAAGAAGCGCTGATAGGAGCCTGAATCATGCCGCGTAGTCTGAAGAAGGGTCCCTTCGTCGACGACCACCTCCTTAAGAAGGTGGACGCTCAGAACGAGAAGGGCACCAAGAACGTCATTAAGACCTGGTCCCGCCGTTCGGTCATCACGCCGGACTTCCTGGGGCACACCTTCGCCGTCCACGACGGTCGCAAGCACGTGCCGGTCTTCGTTACCGAGTCCATGGTGGGCCACAAGCTCGGTGAGTTCGCTCCGACCCGCACCTTCCGCGGGCACGTCAAGGACGACCGCAAGTCGCGTCGCTGACGGACGTCGGAAAGTTTGAGAGGCAGAGAACATGGAAGCCAAGGCGCAGGCCAAGTACGTGCGCTGCACGCCGATGAAGGCGCGCCGGGTCGTGGACGTCGTCCGCGGCAAGCGCGCCGTCGAGGCCGTCAACGTGCTCCGATTCGCCCCGCAGGCCGCTGCGGTGCCGGTGCGCAAGGTCCTCGAGTCCGCAATCGCCAACGCCCGGTTCAAGGCTGAGCGTGACGGTGAGCGTTTCGACGAGAACGACCTGTTCATCATCGAGGCGTTCGCCGACGAGGGTCCCACCCTGAAGCGGTTCCGTCCCCGTGCGCAGGGCCGGGCCAGCAGGATCCTCAAGCGGACCAGCCACATCACCGTCATCGTCGGGGACAAGTCCGACGCCGCAACGAAGGAAGGAGCCCGGTAATGGGGCAGAAGGTCAACCCGACCGGGTTCCGCCTGGGCATCACCACGGACCACCGCTCGCGCTGGTTCGCCGACTCCACCAAGCCCGGTCAGCGTTACCGCGACTTCGTGGAGGAGGATGTCAAGATTCGCCGCCTCATGGAGGACGGCATGGAGCGGGCCGGAATCTCCAAGGTCGACATCGAGCGTACCCGTGACCGCGTGCGCGTCGACCTGCACACCGCCCGTCCCGGCATCGTCATCGGTCGCCGTGGTGCCGAGGCCGAGCGCCTGCGCGGTCAGCTCGAGAAGCTGACCGGCAAGCAGGTCCAGCTCAACATCCTCGAGGTCAAGAGCCCCGACCTGGACGCCCAGCTGGTCGCCCAGGGCATCGCCGAGCAGCTCGCCTCCCGTGTGTCCTTCCGTCGCGCCATGCGCAAGGGCATGCAGTCAGCGATGCGCGCCGGCGCCAAGGGCATCCGGGTGCAGTGCTCCGGCCGCCTGGGCGGCGCCGAGATGAGCCGCAGCGAGTTCTACCGCGAGGGACGCGTGCCGCTGCACACCCTGCGCGCGAACATCGACTACGGCTTCTACGAGGCCAAGACCACCTTCGGCCGCCTCGGCGTCAAGGTGTGGATCTACAAGGGCGACATCACCGAGCGCGAGTTCGCCCGCCAGCAGGCCGAGTCCGGCTCCCGTGGCCGGGGCCGGGGCGAGCGCCGCGGCGGCCGTCGTGGCGACCGCGGTGAGCGCGGTTCGCGTCAGAACACCGAGCAGCAGCAGGCAGCCGAGCAGACGCCGGCCGCCGAGACCGCTGCCGCAGACCAGGGAACGGAGGCCTGAGCCGTGCTCATCCCCCGCCGGACCAAGTTCCGCAAGCAGCACCGCCCGCACCGCACGGGCCTTTCCAAGGGCGGCAACCAGATCGCCTTCGGTGAGTACGGCATCCAGGCCCTCGAGCCCGCCTACATCACCAACCGCCAGATCGAGGCGGCCCGTATCGCCATGACCCGCCACATCAAGCGTGGCGGCAAGGTGTGGATCAACATCTTCCCGGACCGCCCCCTGACCAAGAAGCCCGCCGAGACCCGTATGGGTTCCGGTAAGGGTGCACCCGAGTGGTGGATCGCCAACGTCAAGCCCGGACGCATCCTGTTCGAGCTCGGCGGTGTCGACGAGGCCCTCGCCCGCGAGGCCATGCGCCGCGCACAGCACAAGCTTCCGATGAAGACCCGTTTCGTGACTCGTGAGGGTGGTGACGTCTGATGGCAATCGGTTCCAAGGGCCTGACCCCCGCCGACCTCGACGGCATGGACAACGAGCGCCTCTCCGAGGAGCTCTCCAAGGCCAAGGCCGAGCTGTTCAACCTCCGGTTCGCCTCGGCGACCGGCCAGCTCGAGGACCACGGACGTCTCAAGGCTGTGCGTCGCGACATCGCCCGCATCTACACGATCGTGCGCGAGCGTGAGCTCGGCATTCGCACCGCCCCGAGCACGGAGGAGTCCAAGTGAGCGAGCAGACCAGCACTGAGAACGTCGAGCAGTCCACCGAGCGCCCCCAGCGCAAGGTGCGTCGCGGCTACGTCGTCTCCGACAAGATGGACAAGACGGTCGTCGTCCTCGTCGAGGAGCGCTACAAGCACTCCCTGTACGGCAAGGTCCTCCGTCGCTCCAAGAAGGTCAAGGTCCACGACGAGAACAACGAGGCCGGTGTCGGCGATCTCGTCTCCATCATGGAGACCCGCCCGCTGAGCGCCACCAAGCACTTCCGCCTCCTGGAGATCCTCGAGCGCGCCAAGTGACCCTCGCCTGAACGCCGCCCTCGACGCCGTCGAGACGGCCCCCGACGCCGCAGCATCCCACCCGGGAGGCTGCGGCGTCGGCGTTGTTGATATGGCCGGCCGTTACATCCGACAGTGAGTGCTGCTCACCAGTAACCTTGCATGAAAGTCAAAGCCGCGGTCCACAGCGCGTTTCCGGATGCTGCCCCGAGAGCATTCACGAGTGTGTCCCGTCCGAGTTCTCGTAGGCCTTCGGCCGTGCTGCGCTTGTCGTTCTGATCAACAGCTACACGGATTCGCTCAACGATAGCGCGGTCTGTCAGTTGGGTTACCTTTTCGGCAAGACGATCAACGAGATCGGCAATTCTTTGGTCTTGCCCATCGATCTGTAACATAAGGTCGCCGTTAACTATTACGATGACTGAACCGGTTTGAGCGAGTGCGTCCTGCTGCGAATCTGTGTGCTCAGCTATGGCCGCATTGGCGTATGATATTGCTGCTTTGGACCATCTTTCGCCGCCTCGTAGAGGCTTCTTCTCAACAAGGCCGAGTCGCCGTGCGATCCGCTGTTCGTCATCTGTAGCGATACGAAACCAGCTGTCGTCCAAGCGCGTGGCAGCCGCGAGCACCTGTTCGACTATTTCTGTCTCCTCTGAGGAGTGTGAGCGCGGCTTGAGGTCGATAGGTTGAATCGTATTCACTTCTCCTTCGCAACCGTAGATAAGTGGGTGGGTACGTCCTGCTAGGACTACTTCTACCTGAGGGGATGCATCAAGGATGGTGTTCCTACTGAGCACTGGGGTGGCTGACGTGAGAAACCCTTCCTCGTTTGGGGGGACAACAAGATCGTTGGGTAAGAGATCCACAACCCGTCTGCGTTCAACCTCAGCCGGTGACAGCCAGGTCTTGATCGCCAGTGCAGTTAGCGGCACTGCGACTGCTGTGACTAGCCATGACAGCCAAGGGAAGGTAGAGCTAGTCCAGTACCGTGCAGCGACGGCTACCAGAAACGGTGCAGCCACTATTGTGGCGCTGAAGAGTGGAAGTGGAGTGAAAACTGTGCGAGTCGGTGATGCGAGAGCAATATCGTTGAATGTTGGATGAAACTTCTGCATTGGATGCCCCTTTTGGTGCGGTCGAACTGATAGCGACTACGGTATGGTGCGGCTCTGACATCCATTTGAGGGCCTTAATGAGGTGGTTGGTTCCTGTGCTCGGAGTTCCAGGTCTATAAATGCGTCTTGCGAACGTCGGTCGCGCAGTGAAGTTTCCCAAGCAGTGGCTCGTCGAAGGGGGTTGGGGTGTTGGCTGTTAATGCATGTGTTCATGCGCATCGATAGGTGCTGTGTTAGTTGGGACTTAGTGGTTTGGGGCGTGGTCTTCCTTGCTGTGCGCCGTTGATGCATGACCGGGCGGTACTGCACGAGGGTCGGGCACTACTGGAGGAGGATCGGGTGTACTGCGGGCAGGTAGGGCCTTCGTGCAGTGTGCCCAACCCTTGGCCAGTAGATCCCGTCCCTCGTGGAGTAGAGGCGGTTCTGAAAAGGCCAGGGCCAGGGCCGACGTCGGACCGCGGATCTCCCGGCCCCGAGTGAGCGCCACGCTGAGAGCCAGCGGGGTGCCGACCTGGGGAGGGCGCCGGACGGTGCCGCAAGAACCCCGCGGCCCAGTGTCCACAGCGCTGACATTGACGACTCCGCCATCACTGCGCCCAGCAGGGATCGTTGGAATGTTGCGGTTTCTCCACGGCGTGCAACGAAAATGCCGGGTTGATGTCAGTACCATGGACACTGCGGGTCCGCCGGGTGTCCCGGGTGGTGGCGTCGTCAGGCGCCTACCGCGGGAACCGATCCGGTTCAGGTCGCCCCTGACTGGAGCCGGCCGCGGATCACGGATGACAGTCGGGCGGATCGGGGACTGCGGTGTGCGACGGGGACGTCCTGTTCCTCCAAAGGACGACGTTCGTACCCCAGTCGTCTGGAGGACAACGCAGTCCTCGGCGGGCAGGTACGTCCTCGATCAGGGGCCGGCGGGCCTGCCGGGTGCATCGAGCGTCGGTGCGGAAGGCCCGGGAAAGGCCGGTGAGCAAAGGCACAGGTCCCGGTGGTCATCTCAGGTTCCGCGTGATGCGGCGGCTGGACTAGGCTAATGGAGTTGCGCGCGCCCTCGGTGCGCCCGGCAGAGACCTCGTGCAGTCTGCGCCTGTGTCTGTCGGGACAACGTACCGCGGGAATCCCCTATCCCTGGGTCAGCCTCGTGCGGCCTGCGGCCGGGGGAGACGTGTGCAAGACCAGAAGAACGTTCGGCCAGGCTCAGGAGCTTCCTGAGAACCGGCTCGACGACAGGAGAACACTCAATGATCCAGCAGGAGTCGCGACTGAAGGTCGCCGACAACACCGGTGCCAAGGAGATCCTTTGCATCCGTGTTCTCGGTGGATCGGGTCGGCGCTATGCGGGTATCGGCGACACGATCGTCGCCACCGTCAAGGACGCCATTCCCGGCGGCAACGTGAAGAAGGGCGAGGTCGTCAAGGCCGTCGTCGTGCGTGCCCGCAAGGAGCGTCGTCGTCCCGACGGCTCATACATCCGCTTCGACGAGAACGCCGCCGTCATCCTCAAGAACGATGGGGAGCCGCGCGGTACGCGCATCTTCGGCCCCGTCGGCCGTGAGCTTCGTGAAAAGAAGTTCATGCGCATCGTCTCGCTCGCCCCGGAGGTGATCTGAACATGGCACGCATTAAGAAGGGCGACCAGGTCATCGTCATCGCCGGTAAGGACAAGGGCAAGACCGGCCGCGTTCTGGAGGTCCTCAAGGGCACTGACCGTGTCATCGTCGAGGGCGTCCAGCGCGTGACCAAGCACACCAAGGTGGGGCAGTCCCAGCAGGGCGCCCGCACCGGCGGCATCGAGACCGTTGAGGCGCCCATCCACGCCTCCAACGTCATGCTCGTCGACCCCAAGACGAAGAAGCGCACCCGCGTGGGCTTCCGCGTCGAGGAGGGCGTGCGTCCCGACGGCCGCAAGCGCACCGTCCGCGTGCGTTACGCCAAGAAGAGCGGGGAGGACCTGTGACCATGGCTGAGAAGACCACCCCCCGTCTCAAGACGAAGTACACCGAGGAGGTGCGCCCCGCCCTGCTCAAGGAGTTCCAGCACGGCAACGTGATGGAGGTCGGGCGCGTCGTCAAGGTCGTCGTCAACATGGGTGTGGGCGAGGCCGCCCACGACTCCAAGATGATCGAGGGCGCCGTGCGCGACCTCGCCGCCATCACCGGCCAGAAGCCCCAGGTCACCCGGGCCCGCAAGTCCATCGCGCAGTTCAAGCTGCGTGAGGGCATGCCGATCGGCGCGCACTCCACGCTGCGCGGCGACCGCATGTGGGAGTTCCTGGACCGTCTGGTCTCGATCTCGCTGCCCCGTATCCGCGACTTCCGCGGTCTGAGCCCCAAGCAGTTCGACGGGAACGGCAACTACACCTTCGGTCTGACCGAGCAGGCTGTCTTCCACGAGATCGACCAGGACCAGATCGACCGCGTCCGCGGCATGGACATCACCGTGGTGACCACGGCCAAGACCGACGAGGAGGCCCGCTCGCTGCTCAAGCAGCTCGGCTTCCCCTTCAAGGAGAAGTGAGATGGCGAAGACCGCACTGATTGAGAAGGCGAACCGCAAGCCCAAGTTCGGTGTCCGTGCCTACACGCGCTGCCAGCGCTGCGGCCGCCCGCACTCGGTCTACCGCAAGTTCGGCCTGTGCCGTATCTGCCTGCGTGAGATGGCCCTTCGCGGCGAGCTCCCGGGCGTGAGCAAGTCCAGCTGGTAAGAACTTACGTCGCAGGTCCGCTGAGGAAACCACGACGAGGAAGGGCCAAGGCCCACTCATGACAATGACAGACCCCATCGCAGACATGCTGACCCGTCTGCGCAACGCAAACAGCGCCTACCACGACACCGTGTCGATGCCGTCGAGCAAGCTCAAGGTGAACATCGCTGAGATGCTCAAGGCCGAGGGCTACATCGCCGGCTACGAGGTCACGGACGCCGAGGTCGGCAAGACGCTCACGCTGAGCCTCAAGTACGGAGCCAACCGCCAGCGGGCCATCCAGGGCCTGCGCCGGATCTCCAAGCCCGGCCTGCGCGTCTACGCCAAGTCCACCAACCTGCCCAAGGTCCTCGGCGGCCTGGGAGTGGCGATCCTGTCCACCTCCTCCGGCCTCCTGACCGACAAGCAGGCCGAGTCGCGTGGCGTGGGCGGCGAAGTCCTCGCCTACGTCTGGTAAGAGAAGGAACGGAGGAAAACCATGTCTCGTATTGGACGGCTCCCCGTTCCGGTTCCTGCCGGAGTGGACGTCACCATCGACGGCCAGGACGTGACGGTCAAGGGCCCCAAGGGCACCCTGTCCCGCACGATCAGCGAGCCCCTGAGCGTCACCCGCCAGGAGGACGGCTCCATCCTGGTCACGCGCCCCGACGACGAGCGCCGCTCGCGCTCGCTGCACGGACTGTCGCGCACCCTCATCAACAACATGGTGATCGGCGTCACCGAGGGCTACTCCAAGCAGCTCGAGATCGTCGGCACCGGTTACCGCGTCGCCGCCAAGGGCCAGGGCATCGAGCTCTCCCTCGGCTTCTCCCACACCGTGACCGTTGAGCCCCCCGAGGGCATCACCTTCACGGTCGACGGCAACCTGAAGATCACCGTCTCCGGTATCTCCAAGGAGCAGGTCGGCGAGGTCGCGGCGAACATTCGCAAGATCCGTCCGCCGGAGCCCTACAAGGGCAAGGGCGTGCGCTACGCCGGCGAGAACGTGCGCCGCAAGGTCGGAAAGGCTGGTAAGTGACCATGGCTTACTCGATCAAGAGGGGCAAGGGCAACCCCCGCGCCATCGCCCGCAAGATCCGTCACCAGCGCGTGCGCAAGCACATCTCCGGCACGCCCGAGCGTCCCCGCCTGGTGGTCACCCGGTCCAACCGCCACATGGTGGCTCAGGTCGTGGACGACACCATCGGCCACACCCTGTGCGCCGCCTCCACCCTGGAGGAGGCCGCCAAGGGCGTCGAGGGCCACAAGGTGGGCGCCGCCCACAAGGTCGGCGAGCTCATCGCCGAGCGGGCCAAGGCACTGGGCATCGAGGCAGTCGTGTTCGACCGCGGCGGCAACAAGTACCACGGCCGTGTCGCGGCCGTCGCCGAGGGCGCCCGTGAGGGCGGCCTGAAGCTGTGAGCACTAAGACGACGAGAAAGCAGAGGAACATCTGATGGCTGCACCGCAGCGAGACAGGTCCGCGTCGTCCGACGGCTCGGCCCAGCGCGAGAACGACGAGCGCCGGGGCGAGGGCCGCGGCCGCCGCGACCGCAACAACGACCGCCGCGACCGTGGTCGCGGCAACGACGACAAGTACATCGAGCGCGTCGTCACCATCAACCGCGTGTCCAAGGTCGTCAAGGGCGGCCGCCGTTTCACCTTCACGGCCCTCGTGGTCGTCGGTGACGGTGAGGGCACCGTCGGCGTGGGCTACGGCAAGGCGAAGGAAGTTCCCTCCGCCATCGCCAAGGCCGTCGAGATCGCGAAGAAGAACTTCTTCCACGTCCCGATGATCCGCCGCACCATCCCGCACCTGGTCCAGGGTGAGGACTCCGCCGGAGTCGTCCTCCTGCGCCCGGCGTCCCCCGGTACCGGTGTTATCGCCGGCGGTCCGGTGCGCGCCGTGCTGGACTGCGCCGGTGTCCACGACATCCTGTCCAAGTCGCTGGGCTCCTCCAACGCGATCAACATCGTGCACGCCACGGTGGACGCCCTCAAGCAGCTGGAGCAGCCCGAGGCCGTTGCGGCCCGCCGTGGCCTGCCCCTGGAGGACGTCGCCCCGCAGTCCATGCTGCGGGCCCGCGCCGAGGGCGAGGCCGACAAGCGCGCTCAGGCTGAGAAGCAGGAGGCCGAGAAGGCCGCTGAAGGAGTGGGTGCGTGATGGCTGAGACCGCATCGAAGCAGATGACCAAGCAGCTCAAGGTCACTCAGGTCCGCTCTGGCATCGGGGGCACCCACCGCCAGCGCGAGTCCCTCAAGACCCTGGGTCTGCGCAAGATCCGCCAGTCCGTCGTGCGCGAGGACAGCCCCAGCGTGCGCGGCCTGATTGCCACGGTGCACCACCTGGTCACCGTTGAGGAGGTCTGAGATGGCTGACACCGAGAACACGCAGGAGGAGAAGGTGCGCGTCGTCAAGCTGCACCACCTGCGTCCCGCCCCCGGCGCCAAGAAGGCCAAGACCCGCGTGGGTCGTGGTGAGGCGTCCAAGGGTAAGACCGCCGGTCGCGGTACCAAGGGCACCAAGGCTCGTTACCAGGTCCGTCCTGGTTTCGAGGGTGGCCAGATGCCGCTGCACATGCGTCTTCCCAAGCTGCGCGGCTTCCGCAACCCCAACCGGGTCGAGTTCCAGCCCGTGAACGTCGGCCGCATCGCCGAGCTGTTCCCCGAGGGCGGCACGGTGACCGTGGAGGACCTCGTCGCCAAGGGCGCGGTTCGCAAGAACCAGCTCGTCAAGGTCCTCGGCGGCGGTGACGTCACCGTGGCCCTGACGCTCACGGTCGACGCCTGGTCCGGCTCCGCCAAGGAGAAGATCGAGGCCGCCGGCGGCACCATCGCCACGCGCTGAACGTCGTCGGGCCGAGGCCGGCACGGGTGACACCCCGACGGCGCGGCCCTGACGAGAAGCGACATCACAGACCCCGGCGGTCCAGGGAAACCTGGGCCGCCGGGGTCTGTCGTGCGCGGGCGTCGCACCGCACGACGGCTCCTGCGCACCTGCGGCCGGGTGCCTTGGATCACCCCGGGCAACCGCACCGGGACGAGACGTGAGAAAACCCGCACCCCAGCCACGTTGCAAGCCCATCTCAGCGCCCAGGTGGCGAGCTCGGCGGGGTAGTCTGGGCCGGGCGCAGTTCCCCTGCGCTCCGCCTTGCTGCCCGCAAGGCCGAAACCCACCCCCGAGTCCACAGGAGATCGAGTGCTCAGCGCGTTCACTCAGGCGTTCAGAACGCCAGACCTCAGGGCGAAGCTGCTCTTCACCCTCGGCATCATGGCCCTGTTCCGGCTCGGGTCGATCCTGCCTGCGCCCGGCGTCAACCTGGCCAACGCCAAGTACTGCATCGGGGAGGCCGGCAAGGACCAGAACCTCCTCAGCCTGGTCAACGTCTTCTCCGGTGGTGCGCTGCTCCAGCTGAGCGTCTTCGCGCTAGGCATCATGCCCTACATCACCGCCTCCATCATCATCCAGCTCCTCCGGGTCGTCATCCCCCGCTTCGAGGAGCTCCACAAGGAGGGGCAGGCGGGCACCGCCAAACTCACCGAGTACACCCGCTACCTCACCATCGGCCTGGGGCTGCTGCAGTCCAGCACCATCGTGGCCACGGCCAAGAGCGGTCAGCTCTTCCAGGGGTGCGCCAGGGCCCAGCACATCATCGCCGGCGACTCGATCGTCACCCCGCTGCTCATCATCATCACCATGACCGCCGGCACCGGCCTCATCATGTGGCTGGGTGAGCTCATCACCGAGCGCGGCATCGGCAACGGCATGTCGCTGCTCATCTTCACCTCCATCGTGGCCCAGTTCCCCTCCAACATGTTCTCCATCGCCGGAGGCAACAACGGCGCGGCCAACTTCGCCATCATCGTGGCCGTCGTCCTCCTGGCGACCCTTGCGGTCGTGTACATCGAGCAGGCCCAGCGGCGCATCCCCGTGCAGTACGCCAAGCGGATGATCGGGCGGCGCCAGTACGGCGGCTCGACCACCTACATCCCGGTCAAGATCAACACCGCCGGCGTCATCCCCGTCATCTTCGCCTCCTCGATCCTGGCCATGCCCCAGCTCATCGCCGGCTTCGGCAACCAGACGAGCAAGTGGGTGCAGTGGATCCTGACGAACCTGCAGCAGACGAGCCCGATCTACCTGACCGCCTACGGCGTCCTCATCCTCTTCTTCGCCTTCTTCTACACGGCCATCACCTTCGACGCCGAGGAGATCGCGGACAACATGAAGCGCTACGGCGGCTTCATCCCCGGCATCCGCGCCGGTGAGCCCACCGTGCGCTACCTGTCCTACGTCATCAACCGCATCACGACGGCCGGCTCCATCTACCTGGTGGTCCTCGCCCTCATCCCGACGCTCGCCGTCATCTGGCTGGACCTGGCTCAGCACCTGCCCTTCGGTGGAACCACTATCCTCATCATGGTGGGTGTGGGCCTCCAGACCGTTAAGGAAGTCAACTCCCAGCTGCAGCAGCGTCACTACGAAGGGTTCTTGTCATGAGCGCACGCATGGTTCTTCTCGGTCCCCCCGGAGCGGGTAAGGGCACCCAGGCCGCCCGGATCGCCGAGCGCCTGAGCATCCCGGCCATCTCCACCGGAGACATCTTCCGCGCCAACGTCGCCGGCGCCACCGAGCTCGGCACCCAGGCCAAGGCCTACATGGACAAGGGCGAGTACGTCCCCGACTCCATCACCAACGCCATGGTGGCCGACCGCATCGCCCAGGCCGACTGCGAGAACGGATTCCTCCTGGACGGCTACCCGCGCACCACCGCGCAGGTCGGAGAGCTCGACTCCATGCTGAAGGTCTCGGGCCTGGCCCTCGATGTCGTCGTCGAGATCACCGCCGACGCCGAGGCCGTCGTCGCCCGCCTGCTCAAGCGGGCCGGCGAGCAGGGGCGCGCTGACGACACCGAGCCCGTCATCCGCCGCCGCCTCGAGGTCTACGCCGAGTCCACGGCGCCGCTGGCCGGGCTCTACGCTGAGCGCGACCTGCTGGTTCAGGTCGACGGCATGGGCGAGATCGACGTCGTCACCGGCCGCATCATGGAGGCCCTCGCCTCCCGCGGCATCACCGGCTCCTGAAGCCCACGCTCACCGGCGGGTCGTCTGCTCACGCGGACGACCCGCCTGCGCATGCTCCGGCGTCCCCGTCCCTGACGGGGGAGCCGGAACCGCCCCAGGCCCAGCCCGCTTCACACGACCCAGGAGGCACCCGTGCTCTCACGCGAACAGATCCAGATCAAGACGCCGGAGCAGGTCCGCCTCATGCGCCGGGCCGGGCTCGTCGTCGCCGACATCCACGCCGCCCTGCGCGAGGCGGTGCGCGCCGGCATCACCACCGCCGAGCTCGACGCCGTCTCGGCCGGGGTCATCAAGGCCGCCGGCGCCCACTCCAACTTCCTGGGCTACTACGACTACCCGGCCACCGTGTGCATCTCCGTTAACGACGAGGTTGTCCACGGCATCCCCGGTGAGCGGGTTCTGGCCGACGGCGACCTGGTCACCTTCGACTGCGGCGCCTATATCCTCGACGAGGACGGCACCCAGTGGCACGGCGACGCAGCCTTCACCACCGTCGTCGGCGGCAACTACCTGAGCGAGACGGACCGGCTCGTGGACACCACCACCCGCCAGGCCCTGTGGGAGGCCATCGCTGCCGTCGCCCGTGCCGCAGCGGGGGAGGGGCGCGGACGTCAGCTGTGCCTCAACGCGGTCGGCGACGCCGTCGAGACCGTTGTCGCGGACGTGGCCGAGCGGGAGGGGCACGAGCTGGGGATCCTCCAGGAGTACGTGGGCCACGGCATCGGCACGAGCATGCATATGGCCCCCGACGTCCTCAACTACTCCGTCAAACGGCGCGGCGCCCGCCTGCGCTCCGGCATGGTGCTGGCCATCGAGCCCATGCTCACCGCCGGCAGCCCGGCCACTCGCGAGCTCGACGACGGCTGGACCGTCGTCACCCGGGACGGCTCCCACGCCGCCCAGTGGGAGCACACCGTGGCCGTCGTTCCCGGAGGCGTGTGGGTCCTCACCGCGCCCGACGGCGGAGCCGAGGGCCTGGCCCCCTACGGCATCGAGCCCAAGGCGCTGGGCTGAGTCGCTGATGCGGGGACTGCTGCGGGGGTGCGTCCTCGACGACGCATGCGCCTACGGTGTGTCAGGAAACACCGCGTGATCGCGCCATCTGGCATGGTGGAGCCCGGGCCGTCTGCCGTAAAGTTATCCGCTGGACGCGCGTCCGTCGATGACGCATGCCCTCATACCGCATTCACGACCCTGGCAACGGGGACCCGCCTGCGGTGGGCCTGCGCAACGGCGACCGCGGCTGCCCGGCGGCGACGTCGTCGGGGTGAACTCGAGCGAGAAAGCACCGATGGAGGAACATGGCTAAGAAGGACGGAGTCATCGAGGTCGAGGGATCGGTCGTCGAGGCCCTTCCGAACGCGATGTTCCGGGTGGAGCTGAGCAACGGGCACGTCGTGCTCGCGCACATCTCCGGAAAGATGCGGCAGCACTACATCCGCATCCTCCCCGAGGACCGGGTGGTCGTGGAGCTGAGCCCCTACGACCTGTCCCGCGGCCGAATCGTCTACCGGTACAAGTGACATGTCGGCTCTCAGAGCCGGCGGAGGAACATCATGAAGGTCAAGCCGAGCGTCAAGAAGATCTGTGACAGCTGCAAGGTGATTCGTCGCCACGGCCGCGTCATGGTCATCTGCGAGAACCCGCGGCACAAGCAGCGTCAGGGCTGAGTCCCCGGCGCCGGGCCGCCCAGTCAGCTGGACGGCCCTTTCCAGCACCCATCCCAGCGCACCCGCACCGCGGGTCCGCAACCCCCGGTTCTCGGAGGCCGGGGCCACCAGGCGAGGTGGGGGAGATGGGTGACGACCTCCGGGAGCACACAGGAGAACCACACCGTGGCACGCATTTCCGGTGTCGACCTGCCTCGCGAGAAGCGAGTCGAGATCGCACTCACCTACATCTTCGGGATCGGACGCACCCGCGCGGACGAGACCCTGAAGGCGACGGGCGTCAACCCCGACACCCGCGTCAAGGACCTCACCGAGGAGGAGCTGGTCAAGCTCCGTACCCACATCGACGGCAACTACCAGGTTGAGGGTGACCTGCGTCGTGAGGTTCAGGCGGACATCCGCCGCAAGATCGAGATCGGCTGCTACCAGGGCCTGCGCCACCGCCGCCACCTGCCGGTGCACGGTCAGCGCACCAAGACCAACGCGCGTACCCGCAAGGGCCCCAAGCGCACCGTGGCCGGTAAGAAGAAGGCCAAGTAAGCAGCAGCTCGCGCCCCGCCCAGCGCAGGGCGCAGTGACGACCTCATCACGAAGAAGGAAGAATGCCTCCCAAGACCCGCGCCGCCGCGCGCAAGACGCGCCGCAAGGACCGCAAGAACGTTACCCACGGTCACGCCTACATCAAGTCCACCTTCAACAACACCATCGTCTCGCTGACGGACCCGCAGGGCGCCGTCATCGCCTGGTGCTCCTCCGGCCAGGTCGGCTTCAAGGGCTCGCGCAAGTCGACCCCCTACGCCGCCCAGCTCGCCGCCGAGGCCGCCGCCCGGCGCGCCCAGGAGCACGGCATGAAGAAGGTTGACGTCTTCGTCAAGGGTCCCGGCTCCGGCCGCGAGACCGCGATCCGCTCCCTCCAGGCCGCCGGCCTCGAGGTCGGCTCGATCACCGACGTCACCCCCCAGGCCTTCAACGGCTGCCGCCCGCCCAAGCGCCGTCGCGTCTGAGCTTTAAGGGGACGACGGCGCAGCCGGTTGCTGCGTCGTCGTCTCACCACGTTCCGCCCCCACGGCGGGACGCGGAGTAGGGCCGGCCCGGTCGGGCCGGCTGCTCCACCCATGAGGAACGGCGTCATATAGCGGGCGCCGCGACGAAAGGAAACCACGTGCTCATTGCACAGCGACCCACGCTCACCGAGGAGGTCGTGGTCGAGGACCGCCGCTCGCGCTTCGTGCTCGAGCCCCTCGAGCCCGGCTTCGGCTACACGCTCGGCAACTCCCTGCGCCGCACGCTGCTGTCCTCCATCCCGGGGGCGGCCGTGACCAGCGTTCGCATCGACGGGGTGCCCCACGAGTTCCGCACGATCCCCGGGGTCAAGGAGGATGTCGCCCAGATCATCCTCAACATCAAGGAGATCGTCCTGTCCTCGGAGAACGACGAGCCGGTCGTCATGTATCTGCGCAAGTCCGGTCCGAGCGAGGTCACCGCCGGTGACATCACCCCGCCGGCCGGCGTCGAGATCCACAACCCCGATCTGGTCATCGCCACTCTCAACGAGAAGGGCAAGCTGGAGATCGAGCTGACGGTCGAGCGCGGCCGCGGCTACGTCTCCGCCAACCAGAACAAGGACCCCAACGCGGAGATCTCCCGCATCCCGGTGGACTCGATCTACTCGCCGGTCAAGAAGGTCTCCTACTCCGTCGAGGCCACCCGTGTGGAGCAGCGCACCGACTTCGACCGTCTCATCGTCGACGTCGAGACCAAGTCCTCCATCACCCCGCGTGACGCCCTGGCCTCCGCCGGTAAGACGCTCGTGGAGCTCTTCGGCCTGGCCCGTGAGCTCAACGTCGAGGCCGAGGGTATCGAGGTCGGCCCCTCGCCGATCGACGAGGCCTTCCAGCAGGACCTGGCCCTCATGATCGACGAGCTCGACCTGCAGGCCCGCTCCTCCAACGCCCTCAAGCGCGAGGGCATCCACACCGTCGGCGAGCTCGTCTCGCGCAGCGAGGCCGACCTGCTCGACATCCGTAACTTCGGCGCCAAGTCCATCTCCGAGATCAAGGACAAGCTGGCCGAGCTGGGGCTCTCCCTCAAGGGCTCCCCGGTCGACTACGTCTCGGACGACGACTACGCCAACCCCACGTTCAGCGACGAGACCCAGGCCTGAGCCGGCTCGTTATTTACCTAGGAGACAACCATGCCTCGCCCCACTAAGGGTCCCCGTCTGGGCGGCAGCGCCCAGCACGAGCGTCACCTGCTCGCCAACCTGGCCACGCAGCTCATCGTTCACGAGTCGATCAAGACCACGGAGGCTCGCGCTCGTCGCCTGCGTCCCTACGTCGAGAAGCTCATCACCAAGGGCAAGCGCGGTGACCTGCACGCCCGCCGCACCGTGCTGAAGAAGGTGACGGACAAGTACGCCGTCTACCGCCTCTTCGAGGAGCTCGCTCCCAAGTTCGAGGGCCGCGAGGGCGGTTACACCCGCATCATCAAGACGACCCCCCGCAAGGGCGACAACGCCCCCATGGCGGTCATCTCCCTGGTGCTGGAGCCGGTTGCCCGCAAGGAGATCGTGGAGGACGCGGTCGCCACCGCCAAGAAGGCCGCCCAGAAGGCCGTCGCCGACGAGGACAAGGCCGAGAAGAAGGCTACGACCGAGAAGGCTGAGAAGGCTGACAAGGCTGACAAGGCCGAGTACGCCGGCGCGGTCCGCCTCGAGGAGGGCGCCACCGACGCTCCTGACGACGACCACCTGGTCAAGGGCAACGAGGACTCCATGAAGTACCACGTTCCCGGCTCGCGCTGGTACGACGCCACGGTCGCCGAGGTCTGGTTCGCCAGCGCCGAGGACGCCGAGGCCGCGGGCTTCGCCCCCGCCGGCGGCGCCGCTGCCCAGAAGGTCGAGAAGTGAGCCAGAGCTGACGCTCTGAGCGAGAACTCCGGGAGGGCCGGTCACCTGATGGTGACCGGCCCTCCCTGTGTGTGTCGGAAGATGGTGGCCGATGGCATCGGTACTGGCCGGGGCCCGCCACGCACCAGAGGAGAAAGCGGCCTGCTCGTGTTGACTCCCCGCAGTAGTACACGATGACCACCAGGTATCCCGCGATAGGGCGGGGCTGATGAGGCAGGCGGGAAGATCAGGGCAGGCCGGTAGATCGGGACCGTGTGCGTCGGACATCGCGATCGGGGACGTTCTTCTTCGACGAGAACTGCGATGTCCTCCAGATCACTGGGGACGGGCCCCAGTCGTGTGGGGGAAAAGTACGTTCTGGGCGCAGATCGCAGTTCCCGATCCGCCCGGCTTCGAGTCCACCACGTGCGCCAGCGCCGCCGGGCCGGCGCCGCCCCTCAGAATCCCCTGATGGAGTCCTCCAAGGCCTTCTCCTCTGTCATGGCCTCGCTCTCCTGGCGGATGCGGGCGGCGTCGGCCTCCCTGCCCGCCCACTCAAGGACTGACGCATAGGTCCCCAGCGCGCCGGCTAGCCCTTGGCCGAAGTCCTCTGGGCGCCTGCGGGCCAGGCTCCGGTAGGCGGCGACCGCCTCCCGTGCGGTCTCCAGGGCCTCGCCTCGGTGACCGGCCTCGGCCAGGCGCTTGGTGAGTCGGTGCAGGCACGGTGCCAGCGCCGGGGCGTGCGTCGCTGGGTCGCGCACTGCCAGCTCCCGACGGATCTCCGCCGTCTCTCGGATCGCGGCGAGCGCGGCAGAGCGGTCCCCGACGTCACCCAGGCACGTGGCCAGGTTGTGCAGGCATGCCGCCAGGTCCGGCTTGTAGGCGGTCGGATCGATCTGGGCCAGGCTCCGGTAGAAGGTGACCGCCTCCTGCACCGCAGCCAGGGCCTCGTGCGCACGCCCGGCCCGGCTGAGGTTCAAGGTGAGGATGTTGAGCGCCCGAGCCAGGTCGGCGGTATGAGGGGCAGGGTTGGTACGGACCAGCTGCCGGTAGATGTCGATGGCCTCCCAGGCCATCGCGAAGGACTCCTGCAGCTGCCCGGCCGTGTACAGGTAGACGGCGAGGACGTACAGGGACTCAGCCAGGGCTGGGGTCTCAGTGCTGGGGCGGCTGTGCTCCAGGGCGCGTCGAATGCTGACCGCCTCCCGCGCCGAAGCCAGAGCGAGGTTCAGGCTGCCGCCGTCACGTAGGCAGGCGGCCTGGACCGTGAGGGCGCCGGCCAGGTCAGGCAGGTGGCTGTCGGGGGCGCTGTGGGCCAGAGCACGAGCGAGGTGAACTGCCTCCTCGCCCGCGGCGAGTGCTTCGCGGTGCCGACCTACGTCACTCAGGCGCCGAGCCAGTATCGCCAGAGTGTGGGCGGCCTTCGGCGAGTAGAGCGTCGGCGTGCGGCGGGCCAGTCCCCGGTAGAGTGCAGCGGCCTCCTCGGCCGCCTCCAGGGCCTTGGTTCGACGCCCGACGGCGGCCCTACAGGCGGCCAGCACCTCCAGGGCACCGGCAAGATCGCCGGTGCAGGAACCGATCTCCTCCTCATCGAGGCGGCGGTAGAGACCCACGGCCTCCTGGGCCAGCTCGAGGGCCTCATCGACATATCCCACCGTGCGCAGTCTGGGAGCCAGACGGGCCAGGTCCGCCGCGAGTCGGCGCGTGTGCACATCCGGATCAGCCCGGACCAGACGCCGTCGGACGGTGAGGGCCTGCTGGGCGGTGACGAAGGCGGCGCTGGGCCGACCGGACTCACTCAGGCAGCAGGCGAGTGTGACCAGTGCCTGAGCCAACCCGGTCTCGTCGTCGAAGGGATCATCCCGGCGCAGGCCCCGGTAGAGGTCCACGGACTCCTGAGCGCTGGCCAGGGCGTCACGCAGCTCGCCGGAAGCGCTCAGGTCGACGGCGAGACGGCACAGAGCCTGCGCCAGGCCGGAGGCGTGGGCGTCGTAGTCGTATCGGGTCAGGCGCCGTCGGATCCGGACCGTCTCCTGCGAGGCCGCAACTCCCTCACGCATGCGGCGGGCCTCGCGCAGACGGTCCGCCATGACGGACAGCCCCTCGGCGAGATCTGGCAGGTACGTGCCTGAATCGAGCCGGGCCAGGTCCCGGAGAACCTGGCAGGCCTCCCGTGCGGCATCCAGTGCCTCTCCCCGACGGCCCGACTCTGCCAAGCGCTCACTGAGCTCCAGCAGCCGACCGGCGCGAGCAGCCCCCTCAGGGGCGGCGCAGGGGGAGAGCAACACGTCTGACAAGCCTCAGGAACAGGGGGGAAGATGGTGAGCTCACGCTAAACGGTGCCTGAGCGCCGCCGCGATGGGGAGACATCACCAAAGGCGCGCCCGGCCAGGGGCTCCTTTAGAATCGGCGCAGTGCTGGCAGCAGGCCGGCAGGTGGCCGGCGGCGGCCGGCAGGACAGGCACGGTGACGACACGGAAGGGAGTCGGTGTGGACACGCTGTTCAGCCTGAACCACGTGGGGGTCCAGGTCGTCGCGATGCTCGCCACCTTCGTCCTGTGCCTGACGCTGGGCGCCGAGCGCCACCTGCGCCACAAGGACGCCGGCGTCAAGACGCACGTCCTGGTGGGACTGGGCTCGTGCCTGTTCACCCTGGTGTCCGCCTACGGCTTCGCCCCGATCACCGGCTCGGATGTCGCGGTGGACCCCAGCCGTGTGGCCGCGCAGATCGTCTCCGGTATCGGCTTCCTGGGTGCCGGGGTCATCTTCGTCAACAACGACACCGTCCGGGGTCTGACCACCGCCGCGACCGTCTGGCTCAGTGCCGCCATCGGCATGGCCTGCGGGGCGGGCATGATCCCCCTGGCGGCCACGGCGGTCGCGCTGGACTACATCGTCGTCCTGTTCCTGGGCCCTCTCACCTCGCGCCTGCAGCGCCGCCGCGGCGAGGTGACCGTGCGCATCGACTACGAGATCGGCAGCGCCGTCATGCCCGAGATCCTCCAGGTCGCCACCGCATCGGGCTTCACCGCCACCTTGGAGGAGACCGAGGTGACCCGCGGCGAGCACGGGCGCACCATGAACGCCGTCATGCGCTTCCACGGGCAGCGCCCCGCCGTCAACCTCATCGAGGCACTCTCCGGACTCGACGGCGTCGACGGCGTCGAGTGCCTCGAGGGAGGCCGGCTCGACTGAGCCCGCCGGGTTGGAGCGGCCGGGTGCCTCGACGCGGCCCACCGCACCACGCCGAGCAGATCTCGGATGAGCTGAACCCGCTCCAGGGAAGGGCTGCGGCGGTGTCCGGAATACGGAGTAACGGGAATTAGGGGCGGGCCATGTCCCAGCAGCGGGCGCCCCCGGTCATGCCGGCCTCGTTGGGGACCACGACGACGTCGTCGCCGATCTTGGCGAGCTGGGCCGCCGTGATCCGCCGCGAGTTGCCGCCGCCCAGGTAGAGGCGGTCCCACAGGTACATGGGGCGCAGGGCGTCGACGACGCGGCGCACTCGGCGCGACCAGTGCGCGTCGCCCAGGCGCAGGCGCTCGTGCTCGCCGATGTAGTCGTCGTACGTCAGTCCCCAGCGCACCGGCCCCTGGGAGACCTCCACGTGCGGGGCCAGGACCCCGTTGTCGAAAACGGCGTTGCCCAGGCCCGTGCCCAGGGTCACGATCATCTCCAGGCCGTGGCCCGTGACGACACCGGCCCCGGCGACCTCGGCGTCGTTGAGGACCAGGGAGGGGATTCCCAGGGCCCTGGAGACGGCGGTGCCCATGTCGAAGCGGCCCCAGGCCTCCACCAGGTCGGGCAGCACCCTGGAGCGCGGGCCGTCCTTGGTGATGTAGTGCGGCGTGGCGACGACGACCCCGTGGCGGATCATGCCCGGCATCCCCACTGTCACCCGGTCCGCGCCCGGCAGCTGGGAGGCCAGCGAGGCGATGGTCTCCACCAGCTTCTCCGGCGGCAGCGGGTAGGGGGTCGGGGTGCGCACGGCGCGGGAGATGATGTTGCCCTCGCAGTCCAGCACCGAGGCCTTGATGCCGCCGCCTCCGCAGTCCACGGACAGAGTCGTTGTGCTCACGGCCGCGAGCCTAGTGGAAGCGCGAAGCCGGTGCGGTTTCAATGTGGGCATGCCACGCATCCGCCTCGACCTGGCCTACGACGGCACCTTCTTCTCCGGGTGGGCCGCCCAGCCCGGGCTGCGCACCGTCGAGGGGGTCCTCACCTCCGCCCTGGCCACCGTGCTGCGTGAGCCCGTCCGCCTCACCGTGGCCGGACGCACCGACGCCGGCGTCCACGCCGCCGCCCAGGTGGCCCACCTCGACGTGAGCCCCGAGGCCTGGGCCGCACTGCCCGGACGCTCCGAGCGCCTCCCCGAGACCGCCCTGCTCACCCGGGTGGCGGGCGTCCTGGCCCGTGAGGCCCAGGAGAGCCTGGCGCGCACGCCGCGCGGGGCCGGCGACGTCGTCATCACCGGGGCGCGCACCGTGCCGGAGGCCTTCGACGCCCGCTTCGGCGCCCTGAGCCGCCGCTACACCTACCGGATCGCCGACGCCGCCGCCCCGCGCGACCCCGCCCGGCGCGCCACCGTCCTATGGCTGCCCGATGTGCTCGACGTCGAGGCCATGGACGCCTCTGCCCGCGCCCTGCTCGGCGAGCACGACTTCCTGTCCTACTGCAAGCCCCGCGAGGGTGCCACGACCATCCGCACCCTGCGCACCCTGCAGTGGCGCCGGGCCGAGGCCGGGCCGGACTCGGGGCCGGACGCCGGGCTCGTGACCCTGAGTGTCATCGCCGACGCCTTCTGCCACTCCATGGTCCGCTCCCTGGTGGGGGCGGGCCTGGCCGTCGGGCAGGGACGCAAGCCGGTCACCTGGCCGCGCGAGCTCCTGGACGCCCGCACACGGCAGGGCGCCGCCCCCGTCGCCCCGCCGCACGGGCTGACCCTGGAGGAGGTCACCTACCCGGCCGATGATGAGCTCGCCGCCCAGGCCGAGCGCGCCCGCACCACCCGGCGTCTGAGCTGCTGATCGGCGGTCAGGGGCTCGCCTGGCCGCGTGGTGCGATTCACGGAACTGGGAAGCCGCACCTTTTGACCCTTCCGCGGGGCGCCCGGTACTGTTGGCAATCGTCGTGCAGCACACGTGTGCGTGTCCGCGGTGCCGTCCCACTCGCCCCGGATCGCCTGTGCTCCGACCACTCACCTGACCATGGTGGTCTCGCCGAACCGCGAACGCTTCACCGCGCTTCGGCGTGCCCACTCGCCAAGAGAAACGAAGGCAACGCCCGTGCGCACGTACACACCGAAGCCCGGCGACGTCGAGAAGAACTGGTACGTCATCGACGCCACCGACGTCGTCCTGGGTCGACTCGCGGCCCAGGCCGCCACCCTGCTCCGTGGGAAGCACAAGCCCCAGTTCGCCCCCAACGAGGACTGTGGCGACTACGTCGTCATCATCAATGCCGACAAGGTGGCTCTCACCAACGGCAAGGCTGACAAGAAGTTCGCCTACCGCCACTCCGGCCACCCGGGTGGCCTGACCGCCGTCTCCTACCGCGAGCTGCTGGCCACCCGCCCTGAGCGCGCCGTCGAGAAGGCCATCAAGGGCATGGTTCCCCACACCAAGCTCGGTCGCGCCCAGCTCAAGAAGCTCAAGGTCTACGCAGGTGCCGAGCACCCGCACGCCTCCCAGAGCCCGAAGACGTTCGAAATCACCCAGGTCGCCCAGTAAGCGCTCCAGCGCTCGGCACCCCGCGACAAGCAAAGGACATATCGTGGCTGAGACCACTGTCGACATTGACGCGCTGGACGAGGAGAACGCCCCCTCCAGCTACACCACCGAGACCGAGGAGTCCGCTCCGGGTCGCGGCCAGTCCATCACCGCCCCCGGCTCCGGCCTGGGTCGCCGCAAGGAGGCCGTCGCTCGCGTGCGCCTCGTTCCCGGCACCGGCCAGTGGACGCTCAACGGCCGCTCCCTGGAGGACTACTTCCCCAACAAGCTGCACCAGCAGCTCGTGCGCGCCCCCTTCACCATCCTGGACCTCGAGGGCCGCTTCGACGTCGTCGCCCGCATCAACGGCGGTGGCGTCTCCGGCCAGGCCGGCGCCCTGCGCCTGGGCATCGCCCGCGCGCTCAACGAGATCGACCGTGAGGCCAACCGCGCCACCCTGAAGAAGGCCGGTTTCCTCACTCGCGACTCGCGCATCGTGGAGCGCAAGAAGGCCGGTCTGCACAAGGCCCGCCGCGCCCCTCAGTACTCCAAGCGCTGATCGGGTCAGGTCCTGGCCGAGCCGGCCGGGCCTTCCCTCCGCTTACCTACGACGGCGGTCGTCCCCTTCCTGGGGCGGCCGTCGTCGTCATGTGTCAGGGGTGGTGGGGAGCCTCCCGGGCGGCGGCGCCAAAGCCGATATGCGGCCGACAGACGTCCGAGGCGCGGCGGTGAGGGGCGCGATCTCGGGCGCGAGCCGCCGGGCCGGGGTTGGCGCAGGACATCAGACCTTGTGCGCTGGCCGAAGGTTGGGCCCCGATGTTCGGCGCCCCGTGGCAGGATGGTGCTGTTTCGTCACCCTTCAGGAGGATTTCCATGGCTCGTCTCTTCGGAACCGACGGCGTACGCGGCCTGGCCAACGACCTGCTCACGCCCACCCTGGCCGTACAGCTCGGTGAGGCCGCGGCCCGCGTTCTGACCAAGGACACGTCCGCCGCACGGAGCTCACGCAGCGGCCGCCCCCGCGCGATCGTGGGCCGCGACACCCGCGCCTCCGGAGAGTTCCTCGACCACGCCATCAGCGCGGGCCTGGCCTCCTCCGGCATCGACGTCACCCGCGTGGGCGTCCTACCCACCCCGGCGATCGCCCACCTGACGGCCACCCAGGACATCGAGCTGGGCGTCATGATCTCCGCCTCCCACAACCCCTTCCCGGACAACGGCATCAAGTTCATCGCCCGTGGCGGCTACAAGCTCGCCGACGCCGTCGAGGACGAGATCGAGGCCATCCTGGGCAAGGTCAACGACCGCCCCACCGGCGCCGACGTCGGCCGCGTCATCAAGGGGGAGACCGTCGCGGATCAGAACTACATCAACCACCTCGTCGACTCCGTCGCCACTGACCTGTCCGGTCTGCGCATCGTCGTCGACGCCTCCAACGGCGCCGCCTCCGTCGTCGGCCCGGCCGCGCTGCGGGCCGCCGGCGCCGAGGTCATCGTCATCAACGCCTCCCCGGACGGCCTCAACATCAACGACAACTGCGGCTCCACCCACCCCGAGCAGCTGCAGAACTACGTCACGGCGGTCGGGGCGGACATGGGGGTGGCCTACGACGGCGACGCCGACCGCTGCCTGGCCGTGGACGCCGACGGCCAGCTCGTCGACGGTGACCAGATCATGGGCATGCTCGCCATCGGCATGAAGGCCGACGGCACTCTCGGCTCCGACACGCTCGTCGTGACCGTCATGAGCAACCTCGGCCTCATCCTGGCCATGCGTGAGCACGGCATCCGCACCGTCCAGACCGGCGTGGGCGACCGCTACGTGCTCGAGCGGATGCTCCAGGGTGGCTACACCCTGGGCGGCGAGCAGTCCGGGCACGTCATCGACACCGTCCACGCCACCACCGGTGACGGCGTGCTCACCTCCCTGCACGTGGCCGCGCGCGTCAAGCGCACCGGCAAGACGCTGGCCGAGCTCGCCAGCGTCGTCACCCGCCTGCCCCAGACCCTCATCAACGTCAAGAATGTCGACAAGGGCGCCGCCAGCACCAACAAGGCCGTGCAGGACGCCGTGGCCTCCGCGGAGAAGGACCTGGGCGAGACCGGCCGGGTCCTGCTGCGCCCCTCGGGCACCGAGCCGCTCGTGCGCGTCATGGTCGAGGCCGCCACCCAGGAGGAGGCCGACCGCGTCGCCCGCTCCCTGGCCGACACCGTCAAGAACAACCTCAGCCTGTGAGCTGACGGCGGTTTCCTCCCCTGCCTTCAAAAGGCATCATGCCCGATCTATGTGCCCCGCCCAGAACCTATGGGCGGGGCACAGGCCATTGAAGGTTCTGGGACTGCAGGTGCACGGCGTGGCCGTGTAGTGGGTGACGTCTATGCCTCAGCCCCAATGTTATTGCCGATCTACTTCTGATATAACCGTTGGGATACAGCGTCTAACAAATCGAGCGGAGCGAGCATGGACCTGCCCGACGGCGGATACCGTCCTCCGCCGATCCACGTATGTGAGGACGAGACCTACCCAATCGATGTCGGCCCGATCTCCGGGCCAGGGCGCCACCGGATAGTCATACGGTTGAGGACCTACAGGGGGCGCGTGGTCGACTATGCGCTCCAGCATGAGTGGCGATCCAGCCTGGATGACGGCTGGCAGCCCGTGTTTCGGATCGACACGCGTCATGGTTGCATCCACTCTCACCAGTACCATCGGGACCGCGACCGTGAAACCCGTCCCATCCAAGTACTGGGGAGGAACGACCATGCCATACTGGGGGCGTCTTACGACGAGTCATACAAGCAGGTAATCGACTGGATGGAACAGCACTTCAGGAGCTGGCAGAGATGAGTGACACCAAGACGACGCGGCGTGATGCGGCGCGCGCTGTGGGGCTCTTCCTCGGTACGACTCAGGGGCGGGAGCTGTTCAGGCGCAACCACTACCTCAATGAGACCAGGATCCTTGCGGTCCCTGAGTCCGAGCCCATCGACTCCGTGATCGCCGATCACCTCGACCACGGTGGCGACACGATAGTCGCCGTGTTCTTCCCCGATCGCCAGGGCAGCAAGCGCTTCGGCTTTTTCAGGTGGGAGATGCCTTCAAAGCGGGCCCCCGAAGGCTGGTGTGCTGCCGAAGGGGTGACGCTTGGGACCGGACCTCAGGGCCACGCATCGTCCATCGGTGCTGTCATGAATACGATGAAGGCTCAACGTTTTGCTCTTTCTGACGATGGTCCTCACGATGACGTCCCGGATGTGTCTGCCCTGCTCAAGCGCATGTCGTCTCAAGCCTTCGCTGCTTCCTAGCGCCTGAGTCTCACCTGAGGTTCTTGGGGCCGGCGTACCGTCATGACGGTGGCCGGCCCCGCGGCTTTCCTCGACCGCTGAACGCTACCTTGGGGTGATGGGTGAGAATGGACCCGTGACCTCCCCGTACCGCCTGGCTCTCCTGACGGAGCCGCCGACCTGGCAAGGCCGGCCCCTGAGCGGAAGGAGCCTTGACCTGCTCGCCGTGCTCGCCGGCAGCCAGGACGCCAGGGTGAGCGACGGCGCCCTCATTGAGGCCCTGTGGCCCGACGACGCCCCGGCCCGGCCGCTGCGGGCCCTGCACGTCGTCGTCTCCCGGCTGCGTGCCGTCGTGGGGGAGGGCGTCGTCGAGCGCAGCGGCGACGGCTACCGACTGGAGCTGGCGGAGGCGGAGGCTGATGTCCGGGACCTGTCGGATCGGGCGGAGCGCGCCCGAGCCTGCGCCGCCGCCGGCCAGTGGGAGCAGGTCCTCGATCTCACCGACCGACTGCCCCAGGTACCCGTTCCCGACGAGGCCGATGACAATGGTGGAGCCGGAGCCGCCCCTATGGCCCTCTTGCGAGAGCGGGCTGCAGCCCTGACCGAGGGGGCCCGCCGCGACCGGGGGCTCGCCCTGGAGGCCACCGGTGAGCACGAGCGGGCCGTGGACCTGCTGCGTGAGGCCTCCCAGCGCGACGGCGGCGACGAGACCGTCCTGGCCGCCCTCATGCGCGCCGAGTCCTGGGCGCGCTCACCGGCTGCGGCCCTGGAGATCTACGAGCACTACCGCCGTCGACTGCGTGAGCTGGGAGCCGTGCCCGGTCCGGCCACACGCGCCGCCCACGAGGCGGTCCTGGCCGCCGAGAGCCCTGTGCGCCACGGCCTGCAGCCCGAGCCCGAGCACTTCCTGGGGCGCGAGGCGGACGTGACCGGTGTTCTCAAGGCCCTGAGCACCCACCGTCTGGTGACGCTCACCGGCCCCGGCGGGGTCGGCAAGACCACCCTGGCCCAGGTGGTGGCGGCCCGCAGCCGCCGCCCCGCCGTCTACGTCGTCGCCCTCGCCGAGGTGTCACCCGGAGCCGATCTGGCCAGGGTCGTGCTCGACGCGATCGGAGGCTCCGCAGTCGTCAACGGTGACCTGCACCGCGATCTGGCCGCCGCCCTCTCCCAGCCCGGAACCGTCCTGGTGCTGGACAACTGCGAGCACCTGGCCGGCGAGGCGGCCGACCTCATCGGGCCGCTCCTGGTCGCCTGTCCCGACCTGCGCGTCCTGGCGACCTCGCGCCGCCCCCTCGACCTGGCCGCGGAGCATGTCCACCGCCTCGAGGCCCTCAATGCCACCTCCTCCGCCGAGCTCTTCCGCGCCCGCGCTCTGGCCGCTCGCCCCGGCCAGGTCATCGACGATGACGACTTAGGCGAGCTCCTGAGCCGGTTGGAGGGCATCCCCTTGGCCATTGAGCTGGCCGCCGCGCGCACCCGCAGCCTGTCGGTCGGCCAGATCGCCGAGCGACTGCCCGGCAGACCCGATCTGCTCACCGCCGCCCGTGACGCCCCCGCCCGTCAGCGCACCCTGACAGCGGTCATCGACTGGTCCTGGAACCTGCTCGACGCCGCCGAACGCCGAGCCCTGGCCCGGCTGGCCCTGCTCGCCGACGGCTTCACCCTCCTGCCCGCGGAGGCGCTCATCGGCGCGCAGGCCGCCGACCTCCTCGACGCCCTGGTCTCCCACTCCCTGCTCGTGGTGCGCGACCACGGCCTGCCCCGCTTCCACATGCTCGTCACCGTCCGCGACTTCGCTCTGGCGCAGCTGTCCGCCTCCGGTGACGAGGCCGAGGCCCGCGCGGCTCTGCGCCAGTGGGCGGTGGACCTGTGCTCCCAGATCCGTTTTCCCGTGGACGCCGGCGACTTCGGCGACGCCCGTCACCCTGAGGCGCGCCGCCACGACCGCCTCTTCCGGCAGGTCGCCCACGATGAGGCCGTCATCCTTCAACAGCTCGACCGACTCCTGGCACAGGCCGACGCCCACGGCACGGATCACCTGCCGGCGGAGCTGCGCGACGCCATCTGCCTCATCGGTGCCGCCCTCATGCGCCTGTGGAGCGTCACCTGGAGCTATGAGCGCATCGCCGACTACGGTGCGCGCCTCATTGCTTCCGCTGTCCAACCCGCCCAGGACTCATGCGGCAATGAGGCAGGCCTGAGCGTCCTGGCCCTGTGCGTCACCCTCTTCGGGCTCCTGAGCCACGTGCCCGTACAGGTCCGCTCCCTGCTGCCGGCCTCCTTCGACAGTGAGGGACCGTTCAGCCGGGTCAGGCGCTTCCTGCGTGCGGGCGACGAGCAGTGGCCCGAGCTGACCGGCGACGCCGACCCCTGGGTCGCCTGGGCGGCGACCCGCTGCCTGGCCGCCCAGCAGGAGGACGACGGCGATCCTCAGGCCTCCCTGGAGACCATCGAGGCCCTCCTGGGGCGGCTCCGCGGTCATGACCTGGCCGGCATTCACCTGCTCGAGCTGCACCTCCACCGGCTGCAGGTGCTCATGTCTCTGGGGCGTTACAGCCAGGTCGTCGAGGCCTGCTCGCGCGCCCAGGTGCTCCTGGAGCGGGTCCTGCCCAGCTGGGGCGAGTTCTTCCGCACGACACTGCACATGGAGGGGGCCTACTGCGCGGTGTACCTCGATCCGCGCCCCGAGACGGCGGGCAGGCTGCTGGAGAGCCTGGAACCGGTCGACCTGCCGGGAACCATGCGCTTCATCGCCCGCTCCGTGCGCGGCGAGCTGGAGCTCACCCGCGGGAACGTGCGCACCGCCGCCCTCATCCAGCGCGTGAGCCTGCGCTACGCCGGGAACTGGCGCTCCATCCTGGGATCGGGCTCCCAGTGGGAGCTCTACATCCTGAGCATGTGCCTGGTCACCGACGTCGAGCTCAGCCCCGACGACGCCGTCGAGCTTGATGCCCGAGCCGTCCGTGCCCGAGCCACCTCCCTGCTGCGCGAGATCCTCTCCGATCCGGCTCCACTGCAGCGTGACATTCCCACGCTCATGGCTTTCGCGGCGGCCGTCGGCCTGTCCGCCGTGGCTGCTGAGGACGCGGGCTCCGACCGGCGGGCAGTAGGGGCCGAGCTGGTCGCCACCGCCCTGGCGGTGGGCACCAACCAGACCTGCCGCCTGCTCTCCCACGACTACCTGCGCAGCCGCACTGAGCGGCTGGACGCCCGGGCGCTGGCGCAGGCTGAGGAGAGGATCCGGTCCCTGGACCGCGGCGGGCTCGTGGCTCACGCCGCCGACCTCGCCGGCCGTCTGGCGGGCGAGGTCGGCTGAGTCCCTGAGGTGCGGCTCAGGCGTTGCGCCGCTGGTAGCGCACGACCGTCAGGGGAGCCATGATGGCCAGGATCAGCAGCGAGCCGATGATCGCGGCCCGCACGTCCCCGGCCGAGCCCGCTGTTCCGTCCAGCAGGTACCGGCCGCCGTCGACGATGTGCGAGACCGGGTTGTGGCGCACGAAGGCCTTGAGCCAGCCCGGTAGCGTCGAGGTGGGCACCATGGCGTTGGACAGGAAGGTCAGCGGGAACAGGACGATCACCGTGAAGGAGGTCACCGCCTGGGCCGAGGAGAACACCGTCCCCAGGAAGAGGAAGATCCAGGCGATGGCCCAGGCGCAGCCCGCCGCCAGGGCGATGGCGCCAATCGTCCCCGACCAGCCGTTGGCAGGCCGGTAGCCCAGGATGTAGCCGGTGAGTACGGTCAGTGAGGTGCAGATGAGGTAGCGCAGCACGTCGGAGACCATGGGCCCCAGGACCGGCGCGATACGGGACATCGGCATGGTGCGGAAGCGGTCGAAGACGCCCTTGTCCATGTCCTCGCGCAGGTCCACGCCCACGCTCTGGCTCGTGGTCAAGGCATTCATGATGATGAGACCCGGGACGATCGTGGGCAGGTAGGCCTTGACGTCGCCGGCGATGGCGCCGCCGAAGAGCTCGCCGAACAGGACGGTGAACATGACCGGCTGGATGAGGATGTCGTAGAACTCCCCGGGGTTGCGCACCATGGTGATGAGTGAGCGCCAGGCCATGGCCAGGGTGTCAGGGACGAGCCGGGCCTCGCTGAAACGCCAGACGCCGGGGGAGAGGGAGGTACTGGTCGGTGCGGTCGCGGTGGCGGGGACGGTCATGACTGCTCCTGAGAGTCTGCGGGACGGGAGGACGAGGAAGCGGGTGATGGCGCTGACGGTGCGGCGGCATCGGGTGAGGCCGCGTCATCGTGCTTCGTGGGTTGCCCGGTCAGGGCCATGAAGACCGAGTCCATGCTGGGGCGGTCCACCGAGACGGTTCTGGGGGACAGGCCGGCGTCGCGCAGGGCCACGAGCACCTCGGTGGCCACCGACGCCTCGCTCAGCGGCGCCTGCAGGTGGGTGCCCTGGTCGACGGTCGCCGGGGCGTGACCGGTCACCCGCTCGATGACGGCAGCGGTAGCGGCCTGGTCCTCGGGGGTCGCCGGCGTCAGCACCAGAGAGCTGCTGCCCACCCGGTCCTTGAGCTCATCGGGGGTGCCCTCGGCGATGAGAGATCCGGCATCGATGATGCCGACCCGGTGAGCCAGGCGGTCGGCCTCCTCCAGGTACTGAGTGGTCAGCAGGATCGTCGAGCCGCCCTCCACCAGGGAACGGATGACGTCCCACATCTGCTCACGCGTACGCGGGTCCAGACCAGTGGTGGGCTCGTCGAGGAAGATGAGCGGGGGACGGGAGATGAGTGAGACCGCCAGGTCCAGTCGCCGCCGCATCCCACCGGAGTATCCGCTCACCCGCTTGCCGCCTGCCTCGGTCAGGCTGAAGGCGGCCAGCAGCTCCTCGGCCCGCTCCCGCGCCCGACGCCGGCCAAGGCCCAGCAGGCGCCCGAAGAGGCGCAGGTTCTCCGAGCCGGTGAGCGTCTCATCGACGCTGGCGTACTGTCCCGTCACCCCGATGAGGCCGCGCACCGCGTGGCGCTCGCGGACGACGTCGTGCCCCAGGACCATCGCCCGGCCCCGGGTGGGGGCCAGCAGGGTGGTCATCATGCGCAGCGCCGTCGACTTGCCGGCACCGTTGGGGCCGAGCAGGCCGTAGACGATGCCGGTGGGGATCTCCAGGTCCAGGCGGTCGACGGCGGTGAAGGAGCCGAAGGTGCGGGTCAGGCCATCGGTCCTGATGGCCGGTGTCTCGCCCGGTGAGAGCGATTCGTTTGCTGTTCGTGTTGCCATGCCGCCAAGGCTGGACCCCAGCGGTTTCACCGCGGCTTCACTGCGACGCCACTCGGTTTCACGCCGTTTCGTTCCGTTCACGGACCATGCCAGGTAGGTGCTGATCGTGACGGGTGGCCTTGTCTTGGGCCGCCTCGTAGCTTCTGTAGAAGATGGGCGCAGAGACTCCGTTGGCCCGGCCCTGCTCGTAGACGGTCCGGCACACGAACAACAGGTCAGCGGTGTTGCCATGCAGTGTCATGATCCGTCGGGTGAGGAGATTCCTGGCGAACATCCGCTTCATGAGGGGTGCGGACACGGCGGTCGGCAGCCGATAGACGAGCATCTCGCTGCGATAGCGCCTCAGATCAACGCCGCGCGAGGCCACGATCCTTGATGCTTCCCGGATCGCCTTGACCACCCGGGCGAGCATCCTGGTAGAGCCCATGAGCTGCTCGGCGGCGCGCGTCGTGTCCTCGACGTCGCCGTACATTGCTGCCACGGCACCGACACCGGCGTTGATCGCCATATGCAGCCAGATCCACTCGAGCATGTCATGGGGGTGCTCGAGGCTGATGCCGCAGGAGCCGAACAGCGCCTCCACCCCCTCGTAGCCCGGGAAACGGGCTTTGTCGTGCCGCTCCAGCATGACGTGGTCGAAGACGCAGCAGGTGAGCCGTTCTCCCGTGATGCTCCCGCCCGCCACCGGGTACCCCAGGAGGACATCGCGGCCGGCCATCAAACGGTCGAGCTCCTTGCGTTCTCCCCAGAACCCGCAGAACAGAAGCACAGGTCCCTCGATCCCACCCGTACGGAGGGCGGCCATTGCCTCGGCGATCCTGCCCTGCGGCACCGAGACCACGATGAGGTCGTAGCTCGTGTGTCCCCGGTGGTGAACGGTGTACTGGTCCTGGGACAGCGAGCCTTTCGGGTCACGCCTGCCATCGAGGATCTCGACCTCGAGCGAGCTGACTGAGGCCCTCGTACTGCTTTGTCGCACCAGGTGCTCGACGTGGTGACCGGCCTTCTGAAAAAGGTATCCGTAGGTTGTCCCGATGACTCCGAGGCCGACGACGAGGATGCTCATCGGAGCCGTGCATGTCTCCTGTGCTGTCATGACCTTGAGTCTGCTGCCCTCCGGTTTCAGACCGCCTTCACGGTGGCTTCAGGGACGGGCGCTCAGGACTTGCGCAGCAGGACCCGGCTCATGCGGTGCTCGGCGTCCTTGGTCAGGACCAGGGTGGCCCGCCCCAGGAAGGTCGTCAGATCAGACTGGTGAAGAGTGGGTTCTGGTGTGATTCAAACAGGTGCGGATGCCACTATTTTTAACATGCAAACCTCATTGTGTCTGTATTGTTTGATTGACGACCACAGTGTGCTGTTTTATTATTTGTTTATGATTAGTAGCAACATCGCCACCTTGCGTAAAAAGCATCGCTGGACTCAGGAAGCGTTGGCAAACAAAGTTGGTGTCTCTCGACAGACCATTGCCAAGTGGGAGGCTCCGGGTGGTAATCCCGACATTTCCTCATGTGTTCGGTTAGCGCAGGTGTTCGATGTTGCGATCGACGATCTTGTCAACGGTGACACTTCATTTGTTGCCATGCTCGATCGCCCCGGCAAATACATATTTGGCACCGTTGTGATCGATCAGGATGGAAGACTTACGCTTCCGGTCCGTGCCAGAAAGGTTTTCAATATTAAGGCTGGTGATGAGCTCCTACTGATTGGCGATGTCGACCGGGGGCTCGCCTTGATGGATACGCAGTTCTTTGTGCAGGCTGCTCGTCATGTGGAGGGGGACCATCGTGCGGCACATGACAATACTGAAAACTAAGCGAAAGAGGGTGCGTGTGCTGATAATAATGTGCTCCGTGCTTGGCCTGCTCGGAGGGGGTGTGACTTATTATGCTCATCGAAATATGACGTATGATCGGGCTGCGGAGGCGGTTGTTCGTCGTGCTGGTTTTGTCGAAAGGCAGGTAACGCTGCCGAGCGGTTCAGTCATTCACTATGGTGAGGGGCCGGCCAATGGTTCGCCGCTCATGTTGGTCCACGGTCAACAAACAACGTGGAGGGACTATAGTGCGGTGCTCGGAGAACTATCTCAACGCTATCACGTGTTTGCGGTCGACTGTTATGGCCATGGTGGATCGAGTAAAAATCCGGCAGATTATACGGCGATCAAGAATGCGATTGATTTCGTGTGGTTTATCCAGCACGTTATCAAGTCTCCAGTCTTGATCTCCGGTCACTCTTCGGGAGGTCTGTTGGCGACTATCGTTGCCGCCAGGGCTCCGCAGCTTGTCACTGGTTTGTTGATTGAGGATGCGCCATTCTTTGCGACTGAACCTGGAAGGGCTGAGAAGACATTTGCTTGGCTCGGGTTTCGCGATATGCATCGTTTTTTGCGAAGCGGTGAACGAAATTTCACCCGCTACTCGCTTGAGCACACCTATCTTGCGCAAGTTCTTGGGCAAAAGAACTTTGATGTGTTTGTTAAGCGTCCTGCCCTCGATTACATGAGGCGCCACCCTGGCGAAATACCGCGCCTTTGGTATTATCCTCCTGAGCTGCATGTCAATGAGTTCTTCGACTTGACGGCTAACTTGCAGGATGGTACGGGCGCTTATGATTTACGATTTGGTGAGACCTTCTATGATTTCTCGTGGTTTGCTGGTTTTAATCAGGCGGAAACACTGAAGGCTGTTCGCTGTCCGTCAATTATTTTACATGCTGCTCATCCATCAAATATGCGGGGCTACTATGATGGTCGTGGGGTGCTGCTCGGTGCTATGGATGATCGTGATGCGTCGCGTGTCCACTCGCTTCTCTCTCGTGGCACTCTAGTCGACAACGTTAAAAGCGGTCATGATATTCATTCTGAACAACCTGAGGTTTTTATCAAGGCCGTCGATGATCTTCGTTAACCTTGTTGCAGGAGTGGGATAGGAGTGTTTTCTGAAAATTAAAATCGGTGCCGACACCGCGGTGTTAACGCTGGGTGCTGCACTGGACTCTTCGGGGAATCGGCCTGTTGGTGTCCATATCGGTGACAAAGGGATGTTCGAACTCCAGGTCGCGTGAACGATAACCTTGAAATCATGCGGTTTTGTTTCGTCACCACGAGAACGGCCTGGGCCTTTTGTCACCG
Organism: Actinomyces sp. HMSC08A09; assembly: GCF_001807465.1. Taxonomy (NCBI): domain Bacteria; kingdom Bacillati; phylum Actinomycetota; class Actinomycetes; order Actinomycetales; family Actinomycetaceae; genus Actinomyces; species Actinomyces sp. HMSC08A09. The sequence goes on from NZ_KV789120.1 coordinate 53,736, forward strand.
ATGTGGACATCCTTGGCCCCTCTTCGGGTTGCTGACGGTGCACGCTTGATGCCGGTTCGGGCATGTCCCTCTTCTGGTGCGGTCTACTCCACGAGGGTGGGGATCTACTGGCCAGGGGTTGTGCGCACTGCACGAAGGTCCTACCTACCCGGAGTACACCCAACCCTCCCGCAGTAGCACCCGACCCTCGTGCAGTGCGCGCCCAAGGCCTGCACGGCGACAGCGGGCGGCCCGCCCCTCCAAGGAGCCGGCGGACGACTCCCACCCCCAGGCGGCTCGCCCCCGCTGGAGTCTCAGCGCGAGGAGGAATCAGGACTTGCGCAGCAGGACCCGGCTCATGCGGTGCTCGGCGTCCTTGGTCAGGACCAGGGTGGCCCGCCCTCGGGTGGGGGCGATGTTCTCGCGCAGGTTGACCAGGTTGACACTCTCCCAGATCTCGTTCGCTCCAGCCAGGGCCACGTCGTCAGGGATCTCGGCGAAGCGCCGGAAGTAGGAGCCCGGCTGGGTGAAGGCCGTGTGCTTGAGGGTGAGAAACCGGTCCAGATACCAGCGGCGGATGTCGTCGGGGTCGGCGTCGACGTAGATCGAGAAGTCGATGAAGTCGCTCACCGCCAGCGCCGAGGCCCCCGGCCGCGATCCCCGCGGGGCGGGCTGGAGCACGTTGAGTCCCTCCAGCACGAGAATGTCGGGGCGCTCCACCGTCACGTGCCGGTCCGGGATGATGTCGTAGACCGTGTGGGAGTAGACGGGCGCCTGGACGCGCTCGCTGCCGGACTTCACCGCCGCGACGAACTCCAGCAGGGCGCGACGGTCGTAGGACTCGGGGAATCCCTTGCGGGCCATGAGTCCTCGCTCCTCAAGGACCCGGTTGGGCAGCAGGAAACCGTCGGTGGTCACCAGATCCACCCGGGGCGTATCCGGGAAGCGGGCGAGCAAGTGGGCGATGAGACGCGCCGTCGTCGACTTGCCCACGGCGACCGACCCGGCCACCGCGACGATGAAGGGCGTGGGCGGCTCGCTCACCCCCAGGAAGGCGCCGGTGCGGTGCGCCCGCTCGCGCGAGGTGGCGATGTAGTCCTCCAGCAGGGCAGTCAGGGGCCGGTAGACGGCGTCGACCTCCGCCAGGTCGATGGGGTCTCCCAGTCCCCGCAGCTTCTCCACATCGGCCTGGGTCAGCGGCAGCGGCGCCGAGGACGCCAGGGCGGACCACTGGTCCCGGTCCAGCTCGATGTAGGGCGAGGCGTCCGGAATACCCAGGTCACTCGGGTCGCTCAGCTCGGATGTCACTGACACAGTGTCGCAAATGAAGACGCCCGGCGGACAATCCCCGAGGAACGAATGGGGCCCGTCGGGGCGCCTGTGGGGTGCTGGCGGGGAACGGGATCACGCAGAGATCACGCCGAGATCACATCGACGTGTGCCTGCGCTCGTTGTCAACGCCGCGCCGGCATGATTCGATCGGAGCATGTGTGGAATTGTCGGCCACGTCGGCCCTCTGAGTGAAACTGGTTCCTCCCGTTCCCTGACCGTTCTCATGGATGGCCTCGGCCGTCTGGAGTACCGCGGCTACGACTCTGCGGGCGTCGCGCTGGTGGGGCCCTCCGGTCTGGATGTCATCAAGGAGGCGGGCAAGCTCTCCGGGCTGCGCGCCATCCTTGAGGCCACCCCGCCGGCTCCCGCCACCGCAGGCATCGGACACACCCGCTGGGCCACCCACGGCGGCCCGACGACGGCCAACGCCCACCCCCACCGCGCCGGCCACCTCGCCGTGGTCCACAACGGCATCATCGAGAACTTCCGTCCGCTGCGTGAGGAGGTCGAGGCTGCCGGGCGCGAGCTCCTCTCCGACACCGACACCGAGGTCGTCGCCCACGTCCTGGACATCGACTTCACCGCCCGTCTGCGCCAGGACCCGTCCGCCGCCTCCGACCCGACCCGGGTCGCCGACCTCCTGGTCGCCTCGATGCAGGCCGTCACCGCCCGCCTCGAGGGCGCCTTCGCGCTGCTGGCCGTCACCGACCTGGCCCCCGCAGCGATCGTCGCCGCCCGCCGCTCCAGCCCCCTGGTCATCGGCCTGGGCGAGGGCGAGAACTTCCTGGGCAGCGACGTCGCCGCCTTCGTCGCCTTCACCAAGAAGGCCGCCGAGGTCGACGACGACCAGGTCCTCCTGCTGACCGCCGACGCCGTCCACGTCTGGGACAAGGACGGTAACGCCGTCGAGCCCAAGACCTGGGAGGTCTCCTGGGACGCCTCCGCAGCCGTCAAGGGCGGCTACGACACCTTCATGGACAAGGAGATCCACGAGCAGCCCACCGCCGTGGCCGACACCCTGCGCGGCCGCGTCGACGAGCGCGGTGAGCTTCAGCTCGACGAGATGCGCATCGACCCCGCCGTTCTGCGCAGCGTCGACAAGATCATCGTCATCGCCTGCGGCACCGCCGCCTACGCCGGGCACGTCGCCAAGTACGCCATCGAGCACTGGTGCCGCATCCCCGTGGAGGTCGAGCTCGCCCACGAGTTCCGCTACCGCGACCCGGTCGTCAGCGAGAAGACCCTGACCGTGGCCATCTCCCAGTCCGGCGAGACCATGGACACCATCCAGGCCGTGCGTCACGCTCGCGAGCAAGGCAGCAAGGTCCTGGCCATCGTCAACACCTACGGCTCGACCATCGCCCGCGAGGCCGACGCCGTCCTCTACACCCACGCCGGCCCGGAGGTCGCCGTGGCCTCCACCAAGGCCTTCCTCGCCCAGATCACCGCCTGCTACCTGCTGGGGCTCTACCTGGCCCAGCTGCGCGGCAACAAGTGGCCCGACGAGGTCGCCGAGTACCTGGACAACCTCGCCGCCATGCCGGACCGCATCCAGCACGTCCTGGACCACGAGGAGGCCCGCGTGCGTGAGCTGGGCTCCGAGCTGGCGGACAAGTCCTCCTTCCTGTTCCTGGGCCGCCACGTCGGCTTCCCGGTGGCGCTGGAAGGGGCGCTCAAGCTCAAGGAGCTCGCCTACGTCCACGCGGAGGGCTTCGCCGCCGGTGAGCTCAAGCACGGCCCGATCGCGCTCATCGAGGAGGGTCTTCCGGTCTTCGTCATCGTGCCCACCCCGCGCCGTCCTGTCCTGCACGACAAGGTCATCTCCAACATCCAGGAGATCCGGGCCCGCGGCGCGCGTACCATTGTCATCGCGGAGGAGGGGGATACCGACGTCGAGCCCTTCGCCGACCACATCATCCGGATGCCCGTCACCCCCACGATCCTGTGGCCGCTGCTGACCGTGGTGCCGCTGCAGATCTTCGCCGCTGCGCTGGCCGGGGCCAAGGGGCTGGATATCGACCAGCCGCGCAACCTGGCCAAGTCCGTCACCGTCGAGTAGGACCGACGCCGAGACGTCGACTCGCCCCGCAACGGCGCCGAGCCCGCAGTTCGGGCTCGGCGCCGTCGTCTACCGTCTACAGGGCCGGGCGCAGGGACCGGATCTGCTGCTTCGTGCGGGCCTGTGAGCGTTGAGAGGACAGAGTCAGGTCGTCGTCGTTGTCGACGTGATCGGCCTGGGCGACGACGAAGGCCTGGGCCATACCGCCGTCGTGGGCCAGGGAGATGTGCCAGTGGCCGATGCCGGCCTGGCGGGCGGCCATGGCGGCCGCCCCGGTCAGGCGCAGGCGCGGTGGGGTGCCGGGCGTGGAGGTCACCTCGATATCCTGGTACTCCCAGCCCTGGGGTGCGTCCAGCCCGAGCTCGGCGTAGGCCGAACCCAGGGCCTTGAGAACCGCCTCCTTGGCCGCCAGGCGCGCCCCGAGTGAGGCGGCCCGCTTCTGGCAGGCGGCCAGTTCGGCGGGGGTGAAGAGCCGCTCGCGCAGGCCGGGTACCCGGTCCATGTAGCCTTCGAGGCGGGGGATATCAACCAGGTCGGTCCCTACAGCGCGGATCACTCGGCCATTGTGCCGGGTGAGCGGGCAGCGCGAGGGGTGAACGCGCCACCCAATTCTGGAAGAGACAACTTCTTGGCGCTTGGTCGCGGACGGGCAATGCGGGCCGGCGGCCATACGCGAGGTCTTGCTCTGTGAAACTGCCCGTCTCAAAGCCGTGTTGGAGGGGCGAGGAGAGCGGAGCGGAGGACAATGGGACGGATGAGTGACCTCAATGACCTCCCGCGTTCCCACGACGTCACCGACCCCACCACCTGCGCCTGGCCTGCTCAGGAGATAGCGGCCGCGGAGGCCCCCGTCACCGCAGGCACCGACCGCTACATGAGAGCCGCCGCCCACGCGGTGGCCCGGGCGGCGCTGCGCGAGCTGCGCCAAGGAACCGGCACCGCGGGCGCCGCGGTGGCCCCCGCCCGGCCGGTTCCGGCGCCGTTGACCTCGATGAGCCCCATGGGGGCGGCCGCCACCCCAGCGTCACCGCTGTCCCCGGCGACGCCGCTGGGAGGAGCAGGTGAGGTGGCGGGGGCGCAGACCGGCCCCGGATGGATCTCCGGGGCCCCGGTGCTCCTCTTGGTCGGTGGCGGCCACAACGGGGCCGACACCCTCCTGGCTGGAGGTCTGCTCGCCCACAGCGGCTGCGCGGTCAGCGCCGTGCTCGCCACCGAGCACCCCCATCCGGTCGCCCTGGAGGAGGCCCGCGGCCACGGCGTCACCATTCACGGCGCCGGCTACCGCAGCCACGACGGAACCGGCCAGGACTCCGCCGAGGCCATGGCCGCTATCGAGGCCTTCCTCGTCCACGGCGGACTCGTCCTGGACGGGCTCACCGGCATCGGCGCCACCGGGGCGCTGCGACCTGACGCCGCCGCCCTCATCGCCCCGCTCATCGCCGCCGGGGAGCCGGGGCGTCGCCCGCTGCGCGTCATCGCCGTCGACCTGCCCAGCGGAACCGGCGTCGACGACGGCACAGTGAGTGGCCCGGTCCTGGCCGCCGACCATACCGTCACCTTCACCTGCCTCAAGGGATGCCAGTGCCTGCCCCCGGCCCGGCACCTGTGCGGCGTCGTCGACGTCGTCCCCCTCGGACTGCCCGCGCCCACGAGCCGGCCCCTGGCCCGCCGCCCCGTCGACGGCGCCCTGGGCGACTACCTGACCCGCGCCGTTGGCGAGCCCGGGCCCGAAGACCACAAGTACACCCGCGGCGTGGTCGGCCTGTGGGCCGGCAGCGAGTCCTACCCCGGCGCCGCCGTCCTGGCCGCCAGCGGCGCGGTACGCGCCGGCGCCGGCATGGTGCGCCTGTCCGCCCCCAGACGCGTGGAGGACCTCGTCCTGGCCGCCCGCCCCGAGGTGGTCCCCGCCGCCGGACGCGTTCAGGCGCTCGTCCTGGGGCCGGGCATCGACCCCGCCGACACCACCAGGGCCGATGAGGTGCGGACCGTCCTCGCCTCCACCCTGGGTCCCTGCGGCAAAGACCGGCAGTGCCCCAGCCCGGTCCCCACCGTCGTCGACGCCGGCGCCCTGAGCATCCTGCCCGAGCTCCTCACCGAGGACCTGAGCTGCACGCCGCTGCACGTGCTGACCCCGCACGCCGGAGAGGCCGCCGCGCTGCTGATCGCGCTGGAGGATACGGGGACGCCGGCCCAGGAGACCCATCGCTGGAGCCGCGAGCGCGTCGAGGCCCACCCGGGGCTCGCCGCCCGCGAGCTCTGCCGCCGCACCGGCGCCACCGTCCTGCTCAAAGGGGCCACCACCCTCATCGCCGCACCGCAGCGCCCCCTGGTCAGCGTGGACGGAGGACCCGGTTGGATGGCGACCGCAGGAAGCGGGGACGTGCTCGCCGGGATCCTCGGAGCCGTCCTGGCCGGCGCGGCCGCCCGTTGGGAGACGGGCGCGTCGGATGCCTCGGGGTCGGACCCGGTCCTGGACACGCTGGTCGACTCAGTGGCCGCCGGCGTCAGACTGCACGCGCTCGCGGGGGCCTATGCCGCAGCAAGCCCGCAGGGCGCCGCGGGTGCGGGGACCGGCGGGCACCCGATCGCCGCCCTGGACATCGCCGCTGCCCTCGGCCCGGCCCGCCTCGAGCTCAACTGGCTCCAGGCGGTGCCCCACGCCTGAGACGCGTCAGCCACGCGGTATCCGTCAGGACTCCTGACCGGAGGCGTGCGCCAGGAAACAGCGGCGCCACCGGCCCCAGTGCGACAATCGCGCCGTGACCACCTCCCCGGACTCAGCCGCAATGCCCCCGTCCGCCGCTCCGCGCCCGGCAGTCGCCCAGTGCGCGCCACCGCCGGCGGCCACTACCTCGCGGGCCGTCGTCGACCTGGCGGCCGTGGCTCACAACGGGCGGCGCCTGGCGCAGGTGGCGGGCGTGCCGTGGATGGCCGTGGTCAAGGCCGACGCCTACGGTCACGGGCTGGGGCCGGTCGCTCTGACGGCCCTGTCGGCGGGAGCCTCCTGGCTGGGGGTGGCCCAGCTCGCCGAGGCCCTGACTCTGCGTGCCCTTCTGGACGAGGCCGGTGTGAGCCGCCCGGCGGGGGAGCCCACCTCGCAGGCCCCCCGGCTCCTCACCTGGCTCCTGCCCGTCATGGAGCCTGACCGAGCGGCCGCCGAGGACTCGCCCCTGCGTGCCGCCCTGGCGGCCGACCTGGACCTGTCGGTCTCCACCCTGCCCCAGCTCGAGGCCCTGTCGGCGGCGGCCCGGGCGCAGGGGAGGGCGGCGCGTCTCCATCTCAAGGTCGACACCGGCATGTCGCGCGGCGGTGCCACCGTCGAGGAGCTGCCCGCCCTGGCCGCCGCGCTGAGGCGGGCCGAGGATGAGGGAACGGTCGACGTCGTCGGCCTGTGGTCGCACCTGTCGCGCGCCGACGAGCCGGCCAGCGGCTCCACCGAGGAGCACCTGGAGCGCTTCCGGCAGGCCGAGCAGGTCGTCCGCGCCGCCGGCCTCAACCCGCCCACTCACCACCTCGCCGCCACCGGAGGACTCCTGTGGCACCCGCAGGCCCGCATGGACCTGGTGCGCGCAGGCATCGGCCTGTACGGGCTGAGTCCCGACCCCTCCGTGGCCACCGGCGCCGAGCTCGGGCTGCGGCCCGCCATGCGCCTGGAGTCCCCGCTGGTGCAGGTCAAGCGCATCGAGGCCGGGCAGGCCGTCTCCTACGGTGGGACCTGGAGCGCCCCCACTGATCGCTGGGTGGGGCTCGTGCCCCTGGGCTACTCCGACGGCATCCCCCGCGCCGCCAGCTCCGCCGGTCCCGTGGGAGTCGGCAGCCTCATGACCTCCATCGTGGGGCGGGTGTGCATGGACCAGGTGGTCATCGACCTCGGCCCGGCCGTGGACGAGGCCGGAGCGCCCCTGCCGGCACCGGCCCGGGTCGGGGAGACCGCCGTGCTCTGGGGAGCCCCCGAGGTATCAGACCAGGAAGCCGTCCCCACCGCGGATGAGTGGGCGCAGGCATGCGGCACCATCAACTACGAGATCGTGACCCGGTTGGGAGCTCGTGTCCCGCGCTGCTACATCGGGGAACCTGGCACCGGCGACTACTCTCGACCCTAGACAGCAGACGTCGGATATCGCCGGTCCCCACCGGGCAGACCGGCTCCACCATCGGATCCATGCACGGAAGAGGAGGGAATATGAGCCCAGCGCCGCACACACCGCAGACCGCCCCCGGGATCACCGTCGCCACCGGCGACGCCGACGAGACCCGGGCACTGGGGGCCCGCCTGGCCCGCCTGCTGCGCGCCGGTGACCTCGTGATGCTCTCCGGCGGGCTGGGGGCCGGCAAGACCACGCTCGCCCAGGGCATCGGCGCAGCCCTTGAGGTGCGCGGCCGGGTCTCCTCACCCACCTTCATCATCGCCCGCGTGCACCCCGCCCTGTCCGACGGCCCCGACCTCATCCACGTGGACGCCTACCGGATCACCTCCCTGGAGGAGATCGACGCCCTCGACCTGGACTCCTCCCTGGATCGGGCCGTCACCCTGGTCGAGTGGGGCGAGGAGAAGGTCGAGGCCCTGAGCCCCGACCGCCTGGAGATCCAGGTGATGCGCCCCCACGGAGCCGTGCGCGCCGAGCACCCGCAGCTCGAGGACGCCCCCGCCGGGGCGGAGTCTCCCGCCGGCTCGGTGGTCGGGGAGCCGGTCGTGGACCTTGGCGAGGTCGACGACGGCAACCGGACGATCATCGTGCGCGCCGTCGGTCCGCGCTGGGCCGACGTCGACCTGAGCCCACTGGCCGCAGACGCCTCCTGTCAGCCGGGAGCGCCGCTGTGAACACTCCCACCACCGTGGCACCGGTCCGCAACGCCACCCCCATCCGGCCCGCCCAGCGCTCCCGGCGTCCTCGGCGCCTGCTCCTGCCGGCTGCGGCGGTGACGCTCCTGGGTGTCTGCCTCCTGACCCCGGGGCTGGCCCGAGCCGTTGCCGACACCGGCCCCCGCCTCACGACGATCACATCGGCCGGCGGCGTGGCGGGTGTCCCAGCCGACGCCGACTCGCGCGACGAGGCCAAGGCGCTCATGGAGAGCGAGTGCGTGGCGCAGGTGCGTCAGAGCACTGGCGAGCAGGGCGAGATCACGGTGGGTGATCCGCGCAGCGTCTACACCTGGGCCTCCGGCTTCCTCGACGGCTCACAGCCCTCCGCCCAACCCGTTGACACCGGAGACTGGGCCGCGACCGTCTCGTCGGGCGGCAAGCCCGTCGGTCTTCTCGAGGTGGTCCATGACAAGGGGCACGCCACCTGCACCCCCGTCTTCGACGACGACCTGGCCACCGACGTCGACCAGATGGGCGAGGCCCACCTCGTCCACGACCGCAACGCCAACGCCTGGTACTCGCTGAACGGCACCACGGTGACGGCGATGGGGGAGGCCGCCACGCGGCGCCTGGCCGGCCCCATCGAGCTGCGCGACTACGGAGAGATCCTGCGTGAACGTGCCGGATCCAAGCCCAAGACCTCCGCCGCTCAGGGCGAGGAGCGCTCCACCACGGGGGGCTGGGCGATCTGGGGCCCGGTCCTGGCGGTCGTCGTCGTCGGGATCGTCACCGTCATCATCACGGTCCGTCACGAGCGCAAGGTGACCGCCCCGTTGCGCCAGGCCCGCAACCGCGCCGACATGGCCGAGCGCGCCGACCGGCTCAGCCGGGACGAGTCCGACACCCAGGGGGCGGCAGTACGCCGGGGCATCCCCCGCGCCGCCATCGACCTGTCCCTCCTGGGGGACGGGGCCGAGGACGACGCCGATGCGACCGCCGGTGAGACCCTGGGGGACACGATCCCCGAGAGCCGCGTCAACCTGCCACGAGACCCGAGGGCATAGGCTGGTCCGGTGCGAATCCTCTCCATCGACTCCTCCCTGGGGACTCAGCTCGCGGTCGTCGACGCCGCCCCCTCCGCCGCCGGCGCACGCGCCCTGCAGGTGCTGAGCCAGGACGAACAGGCCGATACCCGCCGTCACGCCGAGTCCCTCGGACAGATGCTCTCCCGGGCCTTGTCGACCCCCGAGGCGGCCGAGCGCCCGCTGGACGCCGTGGTCGCCGCCACCGGGCCGGCCCCCTTCACCGGTCTGCGTGCGGGGCTGGTGACGGCCGGGGTCGTCGGGCGCACCCGGGGCGTCCCCGTCCACGGGGTCTCCAGCCTCGACGCCGTCGCCCGCCGCGCCCTGGACGAGCTCGGAGCCCAGGAAGGACAGGCGGGTCCGGTCGTCCTGGTCGCCACCGACGCCCGCAGGCGCGAGGTCTATACGGCACTCTTCCGCGCCAACGGTCCCGACGACGTCACCCGCCTGACCGAGATCATCGTCTGCCCCCCGGCCCAGGTCGCCCAGCGCCTCGCCGAGCAGGCACCGGGACCGGGCGGGGGGAGTGGAGGCATCGACGTCGTGGCCGGCTCCGGTGCCTCCCTCTACCCCGAGCTGGCGGAGATGGCCTCCTGCCAGAAGGCCCTGGCCCCCGTCTCCGGCGACGCCCTGACCCAGGTGCGCATCGCCCTGGCCCGCCTCGAGCGCGGCGAGGAGCTGAGCACGCAGCCGCTCTACCTGCGCCACGCCGACGTGCAGATGCCTGCCGCTCGCAAGCGCGTGCGCTGACCTCGGGCGAAGAAGGACACTGAGGTGCCCGAGGTGACCGGAGCGGGCCGGGGCCCCGGGCTGCGGGAGATGGCGGCGGGGGACCTGGAGGCCGTCGCCCGACTCGAGGGCGAGCTCTTCGGGGCCGAGGCCTGGAGCCGTGACCTGCTGGCCGCCGAGCTGGCGGCCTCCCACGGGCCGATGGCGGACCGCCGCTACGTCGTCGTCGAGTCCGAAGAGAGCGATGGCGACGGTGACGCCGATGACGCCGCGGATCGCGCTGTTGGAACCGGGTCGCATGGGCCACGGCTCCTGGGCTACGCCGGGCTCTACCACGCCGGTGGGCTGACCAGTGCGGACCTGCTGACCATCGCCACCGTCCCGGCGGCGCGCGGACGAGGGATCGCCTCCCTCATGCTCACCGAGCTCGTCTCCACCGCCCGGGAGGTGGGCTGCCCCGATGTCCTGCTGGAGGTGCGCCAGTCCAACGAGGTCGCCCAGCGGCTCTACGCCAGGCGCGGGTTCGTCCCCATTGGCCGGCGCCGCCGCTACTACCAGGCTCCGCCGGAGGACGCCGTGGTCATGCGGTTGACTCTGCGCCCGCGCCCGGGGCCGGTCGGTGCCGAGGCCGGTGATCCGGGCGAGGCCTGAGGCCGTGGGGCGACTCACCGGGAGCAAGCCCTGGTGTTCGACTGGACGGATTGCGCTGGGCCTGAAGAAGCAGATGGATGCTGCAGCGACCGGAGATAAACACGGGCCGCGGGAGGACAAGCAGCGAGTGTCGGCCACTTCACAGATTTGGCTGACGCCCCCGTGACGAAAAGGAGGCCTCAGACGTCGGCGTCAGCATATTCCGCGGCGTTGAATGACGAATCGAGACCCGTTGAGATCCCCAGGATTCCGCGGATCGTCTCCCCAACATCGCTGGTGGAGCGCAGATCGCGCCTACGGGAGCCGGTGCCCGGCTAGCCTTCTGCCGTGGCCAAAACATCTGCTCCTTCCCTGAAGAGGCGGACCGCCTTCTCCACGACCGTCTTCATGAAGCGCATGATGGCGATCTCGGGACTGGTGTTCCTGTTCTTCGTCCTCTTCCACGCCTACGGCAACCTGCACTACTTCGAGGGTGAGGTCGCCTACGATCACTACGCCGTGTTCCTGCGAGCACTGCTGGTGCCGATCATGCCCTACGGCGGTGTCCTGTGGATCCTCCGTCTGGCTCTCATGGCCTGCCTCCTGGCTCACGCCGGCAGCGCCTTCCACCTGTGGGCGCGCAACAAGCGGGCCCGCGGCAACGACAAGTACGCCGTCAAGAAGCCCGGCGCCGAGTACTTCGCCTCTCGCTACGCCATGCGCACCATGCGCTGGGGCGGCGTCATCCTCCTGCTGTTCATCATCTGGCACCTCCTGCAGTACACCACCCTGTCACTGACGCCGGGGGGACACTACGTGCACGGACGGGCCTACCTGAACATGTACTACGGCTTCCAGCTGTGGTGGGTGTGGCTCATCTACGCGGTCGCTCTGGCCGCCCTGTGCCTGCACGTGTGGCACGGCGTGTGGTCCGCCCTGCAGACGCTGGGCGCGGTGCGTGGAAACACCATCCCCTTCATCCGGCTGATCGCCTTCGTGCTGGCCTTCGCGCTGTTCGCCGCCTTCGTGGCTGTTCCGACGGCGATCCTCTTCGGCTATGTCGATGCCCCCATGGCCACTGGTGACTACTACCCGCAGTTCTGTGACGCGATCGGCTCCTCCGCCGAGCACTTCGCCGAGTGTGCTACGGCGACCCACTGAGAGTGAACGACTATGACTGAACTCATCGACGGCCTGTACTACGAGGGCGAGAAGATCGCCGACACCAAGGCCCCCCACTCCGTCCCGATCGATCGGCGCTGGGAGCAGCGCAAGTTCGAGGCCAAGCTGGTCAACCCCGCCAACCGCCGCAAGCTGGACATCATCGTCGTCGGCTCCGGCCTGGCCGGCGGCGCCGCGGCCGCCTCCCTGGGCGAGCAGGGCTACAACGTCAAGGTCTTCTTCTACCAGGACTCGGCTCGCCGGGCGCACTCCATCGCCGCCCAGGGCGGTATCAATGCCGCGAAGAACTACCGCAATGACGGCGACTCCGTCTACCGGCTCTTCTACGACACGGTCAAGGGCGGTGACTACCGCGCCCGTGAGGACAACGTCTACCGCCTGGCGGAGGTCAGCGCCAACATCATCGACCAGTGCGTGGCCCAGGGTGTCCCCTTCGCCCGCGAGTACGGCGGTCTGCTGGACAACCGCTCCTTCGGTGGCGTGCAGGTCTCCCGTACCTTCTACGCCCGCGGCCAGACCGGCCAGCAGCTCCTCATCGGTGCCTACCAGGCCCTCGAGCGTCAGGTGCACGCCGGCACGGTCAAGGAGTTCCGTCGCCACGAGATGGTCGAGCTCATCATCGTCGACGGTCGCGCCCGTGGCATCGTCACCCGCGACATGGTCTCCGGGAAGATCGAGACCCACCTGGCCGACGCCGTCGTGCTGGCCAGTGGCGGCTACGGCAACGTGTTCTTCCTGTCGACCAACGCGATGGGGTGCAACGCCACCGCCGTGTGGCGCGCGCACCGCAAGGGCGCCTACTTCGCCAACCCCTGCTACACGCAGATCCACCCCACCTGCATCCCGCAGTCCGGGGACTTCCAGTCCAAGCTCACCCTCATGAGTGAGTCCCTGCGCAACGACGGACGCATCTGGGTGCCCAAGAAGGCCGAGGACTGCGACAAGGACCCGCGCGACATCCCCGAGGAGGCGCGCGACTACTACCTCGAGCGCATCTACCCGGCCTTCGGCAACCTCGTGCCGCGCGACATCGCCTCCCGCCAGGCCAAGAACATGTGCGACGAGGGTCGCGGCGTGGGACCGGCCATCAAGGAGCGCGACGCCAACGGCAACGAGCGGATGATGCGTCGCGGCGTCTACCTGGACTTCTCCGAGGCCATCGACCGCCTGGGCAAGGACGCCGTCTCTGCCCGCTACGGCAACCTGTTCGAGATGTACCAGCGCATCACCGGGGACGACCCCTACGAGGTCCCCATGCGCATCTACCCCGCCGTGCACTACACGATGGGTGGCCTGTGGGTGGACTACGACCTGGAGTCCAACGTCCCGGGCCTCTACATCGCCGGAGAGGCCAACTTCTCCGACCACGGCGCCAACCGCCTGGGTGCCTCCGCCCTCATGCAGGGGCTGGCCGACGGCTACTTCGTCCTGCCCGACACCATGAACGACTACCTGGCGGACATGCTGCGCCTGGGCAAGGTCGACCCCAACGCCCCGGAGATCGCCGAGGCCAAGCGCTCCGTCGAGGAGCGCGTCGCCCGCCTCATGGCTCTTCGCGGCACCCGCAGCGTGGACGACTTCCACATGGCCCTGGGCCGCATCATGTGGGAGTACTGTGGCATGGAACGGCGCGATGCCGGGCTGCGTGACGCCATCAAGCAGATCCGGGCCCTCAAGGAGGAGTTCTGGCGCGACGCCCGCATCACGGGCCAGGCCGACGAGCTCAACCAGGCCCTGGAGAAGGCCGGCCGACTGCTGGACTTCTTCGAGCTGGCCGAGCTCATGTGCATCGACGCCCTGCACCGGCGGGAGTCCTGCGGTGGCCACTTCCGGGCGGAGTCCCAGACTCCCGAGGGTGAGGCCCTGCGGCACGACGACGAGTTCCTCTACGTCGCCGCCTGGGAGTGGGGCGGGGAGAACCAGCCGCCGATCCTCCACAAGGAGGACCTCGTCTACAAGGACATCGAGCTCAAGCAGCGGAGTTACAAGTGAACATCAAGCTCAAGATCTGGCGCCAGAAGAACCAGGACTCGAAGGGCCACTTCGAGGAGTACGCCATGAGCGGGATCGAGGAGCACATGAGCTTCCTCGAGGTCCTCGACCTGCTCAACGAGCAGCTCTTCGCCGAGGGCAAGGAGCCGGTGGCCTTCGACTCCGACTGCCGTGAGGGCATCTGCGGTCAGTGCGGTGTGGTCATCAACGGGCAGGCCCACGGGCCCATCCGCTCGACCACCTGCCAGCTGCACATGCGCCACCTGGCGGAGGACCCCTCCTTCAAGGACGGCTCCACCATCACGATCGAACCGTGGCGCTCCACCGGCTTCCCGGTGCTGCGCGACCTCATCGTGGACCGCTCCGCCCTGGACCGCATCGTCCAGGCCGGTGGCTACATCTCGGTCAACACCGGTGGGGCCCCGGAGGCCCACTCGGTGCCCGTGCAGAAGGAGAAGGCCGACGCCGCCTTCGAGGCCGCCGCCTGCATCGGCTGCGGTGCCTGCGTGGCGGCCTGCCCCAACGCCTCGGCCATGCTGTTCACCGGTGCGAAGATCTCGCACCTGGGTCTGCTGCCGCAGGGTCAGCCCGAGCGCCTGGCTCGCGTGGTGAGCATGCTCAACCAGCACGACGCCGAGGGCTTCGGCGGCTGCACGAACATCGGCGAGTGCGCGGCCGTGTGCCCCAAGTCGGTTCCGCTCGAGGTCATCTCGCGCCTCAACCGGGATCTCGGCCACGCCCTGTGGAAGGGCCAGCACGCCCACTGATCCACCTGCCTCACTCCATACCGAGCCGGGCACTTCTCGCGTCGTCCTCCAGACATTCTGTCGGGAGTCGCGAAAAGTGCCCGGCTCGGTGGTGTTCTACGTGCATACCTTTTACCAGCGCACGCCGGTGGGGACTTTCTGCGCGTGCGGGGGCATTCTCTGCCGGACGGGGGCATGTTGCGCGTACGGTGACGGGATTGCTGTCCCCGACGGCGTCGAA
>NZ_KV789120.1:68531-85414 GCF_001807465.1 Actinomyces sp. HMSC08A09
CGGGATTGCTGTCCCCGACGGCGTCGAATGGCCCCGCCCGGAACGACACGCGCCCGGCCGCGTGAAATGTCCCCGCCCGCGAAGTGCCCGGCTCGGCGTTAATGGATGGTGAAGGTGATCCCGGTGAAGTCCGCGATGCGGGGGACGTGCGAGCCGGCCTCGGGGACGCCGTCGCCCACGAGGAGGATCTGTGCGCCGGCGCGCCGGGCGGAGGTGTAGCCGGAGGGAGCATCCTCCAGCACCAGGCAGGAGGAGATCGGCACCCCCAGGAGCTCGGCGGCTTTGAGATAGGGGTCGGGATCGGGCTTACCGCGCTCGACGTCGCCGGCGGAGACGACCACTGGGGGAATGGGGACGCCGGCTTCCTCCATGCGCACCCGCATGAGCGCGATCGGCGCGGAGGTCACCAGGGCCAACGGAACGCCGGCATCGATCAGGGTCGTCATGAAGGCTGCGGCGCCGGGAATCTCCGCCATCCGCCCTGCGGTCTGCGTGATCTCCTCACGGGCGAAGCGCTGGTAGATGGCGCCCCGCTCCTCGGCCGTCAGCTCCGGCAGGAACCGCTGGATCGTGTCGAGCCCGGTGCGGCCGGGGGAGTAGGCCATGATCTCGTCGAAGCGTTCACTCATGCCGTGGTCCCGGGCGAAGGAGGCCCACATCGACTCCACGACCGCTGAGGAGTCCACCAGCGTGCCGTCCATATCGCACAGAAGCGCCTTGGCACTGCTCAGGGGCGTCTGCCCCTCGGCGGCCCTTCCCGATGACGACCACAGTTGAACGGACATGACGCCTCCTGGGGCGGAATCGACGTGAGCAGCACTGTCAGCCTAACGAAGCGGGCATGAACCTGCGCCGCGACGTGGTGCTCAGCGGATACCCGAGGCCTCGATGGGCGCCTGTTCGGCGTCCGTCTCTCCAGGCGATAGTCTGGCCCCGTGAGCGACCCCCTCATTCTCGGCATCGAGTCCACCTGCGATGAGACCGGCGTGGCCCTCGTGCGCGGCCGTGAGCTTCTCGCCGATGTCACCGCCACCTCCATGGACCAGTACGCGCGCTTCGGCGGCATCATCCCCGAGATCGCCTCACGCGCCCACCTGGAGTCCTTCCTGCCGACCCTCGACGCCGCGCTGGAGAAGGCCGGGGTCGACCTCAGTGAGGTCGACGCCGTCGCCGTGTGCGCCGGCCCCGGACTCATCGGCTCCCTGACCGTCGGCATCTCCGCCGCCAAGGCCCTGGCCGCGAGCCTGAACCGGCCGATCTACGGCGTCAACCACGTCATCGGCCACCTGGCGGTCGATGAGCTGGTCGACGGCCCCCTGCCGGAGCGCTTCGTCGGACTCATCGTCTCCGGCGGCCACTCGAACCTCCTGAGCATCCGCAACGTCGCCACCGACGTCGTCGAGCTCGGCGGCACTCTCGACGACGCCGCCGGCGAGGCCTTCGACAAGGTCGGCCGCCTCCTGGGCCTGCCCTACCCCGGCGGCCCGCACGTGGACCGGCTCTCCCAGGAGGGCGACCGCGGCGCCATCCGCTTCCCCCGAGGGCTGGCCGCGGGCAAGGACAAGGAGCGCCACCGCTACGACTTCTCCTTCTCCGGCCTCAAGACCGCCGTAGCCCGCTACGTGGAGTCCCTGGAGGACTCCGACCAGAAGGTGCCCAGTGCCGACGTCTGCGCCGCCTTCTCCGAGGCCGTCAACGACTCCCTGACCGCCAAGGCGGTCCAGGCCTGCCTGGACACCGGCTGCGACACGCTCGTCGTCGGGGGCGGGTACTCGGCCAACTCCTGCCTGCGCTCCCTGGCGGCCGAGCGCTGCGAGGAGGCCGGCATCACCCTGCGCCTGCCACCACTGCGCTTCTGCACCGACAACGGCGCCCAGATCGCAGCCCTGGGGTCAGCGGCCGTGCGGGCCGGCGTCGCCCCCAGCCCCATGGACTTCGCCCCGGACTCGGGGATGCCGCTGGACGTCAGCGTCGCCCACTGAAGTCGCCCCTGACGCCGACTTCCCTCCCGTATCCGTTGCGCTCGGGGGCAGGCCCACGGCCACTCCCCGGATGATGATCTCGATCTTGCGGTCCAGGCCGCCGCGCTCCAGCCAGCTCTCGTTGGGCGTCAGCGCCTCGGGCAGGGGAGGGTTCCCGGCGGCGGCCGCGAACCGGCTGGTCTCCTCCAGACCCGTGGGCCCGCCCAGCCCCGAGAGGGCAACCGGGGAGCGCATGACCTCAATCTGCGCGTGCGTGGAGATGACGGTGTCGCCGACGAAGTCCAGGACCACCCCGGCCTCCTCGACCCCCAGGCCGCCGTCGACCAGGACCTGGCACGCCTGAGCCACGGGGGCGGCGAAGAGCTGGTGGGCCCACGGCACCCCCATGATGACTCCGGCCAGACCGGGGTAGCGCTCCAGCATCGCCCAAATGGCCTCGGCGTGGGCCCGCACCGCATCGGGCCAGCGCCTCCCGGCGCCCGGAGTCTCCACCTCGGCGGCGATCCTCTCCAGGCAGGCGGCCAGCAGATCCTCGCGCGAGGAGATCGTGCGGTACAGCCCGGAGACCGCCACTCCCAGGTGCTTGGCCACCGCCGTGAGCGTGAACTCCGCGATGCCGATCTCGAGGGCGGCATCGACGACGTCGTCGCGCGAGAAGCCCGGTCTCGGTCCGGTCGGTCGGCCCAGTCGCACAGATCGTGTCATGGCAGCACCGTAATGGTCCGTGCGAGCTGTTGCCCGAGGTTCAGCGGCGAGAGTAAGGTAGACCTCACTAAGTTCTGAAAGCCATTCAGAATTAGGGTCGACGGAAGGTTGGGATACCTGATGAGCACGCGGACACAGTCGTCAGCTCCGGGATCCTCGCCGCATCCATCGCCCGCGCCGTCGTCGCCGCCCTCAGCCGGTGCAGCAGCGCCTGACGACGCAGCTGAGCCGACCCCTCAGGGCAACGCCCAGCGCTCGCGCGAGGGGCAGGCAGCCATCGCCCGCCTCGGCGCCCCCGTGCGCACCCGCCTGCGGATCGGTCAGGTCCTCGTCCTGCTCTCCGCGGTCCTGGCGGTGGCCCCCTACATCGCACTGGTCCAGCTCGGCGATATCCTGCTGCGCGCCCACCGGGCGGGCCTGAGCCCGGATCCTCAGCAGGTGTCAGGCGTGGTCATGGTGCTCGTGAGCGCCTACTCCACCCGCCTGCTGCTGTACTTCCTGGCGCTGCTCATCACCCACCTGGCTGACCTGTCCCTGCGCGACCGCCTGCGCCGCGACATCGTTGCGCGCATCTCCCACGCCCCGCTGTCCTGGTTCACCGCCTCCACCTCCGGGCGCCTGCGCAAGGCCGTTCAGGACGACACGACCCTCGTCCACACCGTCATCGCCCACGGTCCCGTCGAGCGCCTCAACGCCATCGTCACCCCGCTGGCCCTGCTGGGGTGCGCCTTCTGGATCGACTGGCGGCTGGCCTTGCTGGCCGTCTCCGCACTCGTCCTCTACGTGCTCACCTACTCGGTGTCCATGCGTGGCATGAACGAGAAGACCGTGGAGATGGACCGCAAGCTGGCCGCCATCTCCTCGGCCATGGTCGAGTTCGTCTCCGGGATCGGCGTGGTCAAGGCCTTCGGACGCGTGGGACGAGCACACTCGGCCTACCTCACCGCTGCGGACGAGTTCTCCGCCTTCTACCGCGCCTGGGCGATGCCCCTGGTGACCGTCACCTGCCTGTCCTTCACCTGGGTCTCCATCCCCGTGCTGCTCCTGGTCAACCTCGGCGGTGGGGCGCTGCTCATCCACGCCGGGGCCGTCACCCTGCCCCAGGTCCTGGCCACGACCCTCGTCGCCCTGGTCCTGCCCGCCGCCCTCATCACCATCGCCTCGATCTCCTGGTCCTACCAGCTCGCCGGCGCGGCAGCCCTGCGCCTGTGCGAGGTCCTCGACACCCCCGTCCTGCCCACCGCCGACCGGCCCGCACAGCCCCGCGCGGAGCGAGTCGAGATCGACCACGTCTCCTTCTCCTACGGGGAGGTCCTCGCCGTCGACGACGCCTGCCTGACCCTGGAGCCGGGAACCGTGACCGCGTTGCTGGGCCCCTCCGGCTCGGGCAAGTCGACACTGGCCACCCTCATCGCCCGCTTCGCCGACCCCGACGCCGGAGCCGTCCGCATCGGCGGGGTGGACCTGCGGGACATGGACGAGTCCACCCTGTACTCCACCGTCTCCTTCGTCCTCCAGGACGCCCAGCTGCTTGCCACCACCGTGCGCGAGAACATCGCCCTCGGGTGCCCCAAGGCCGATCTGGCGCAGGTGCGCGCCGCCGCCCGCGTGGCCCGCATCCACGAGGAGATCATGGCGCTGCCACAGGGCTACGACACCGTCCTGGGGCAGGACACGGCACTGTCCGGTGGACAGGAGCAGCGCATTGCCATCGCCCGCGCCATCCTGCTGAACACCCCCGTCATCGTGCTCGACGAGGCCACCGCCATGGCCGACCCCGAGTCCGAGGCCGAGATCCAGCAGGCACTGAGCGCCCTGGTCAAGGACCGCACCGTCCTGGTCATCGCCCACCGGCCGGCCGCCGTGCGCGGCGCCGACCGCATCGCCGTCATGGACGGCGGACGCATCGTCGCCGCCGGCACCCACGATGACCTGGCCGATGAGCCCCACTACCGGGCCCTGCTGCGCCAGGCCGGCGAGCTCGAGGGTGCCACAGGATCGAACGTCCACGAGACCACCACCGGGACAGAAGGCCCTTCACTCGCCGACGGCGCGGCCGACAGTCCGGACGACGGTGTGGCTGACAGTGCGGCTGACGGCAGGGTCCTGGCGACGTCGCCCTCCCGCGTCAATGACCGGGATGGGCGGACGGGGGCCGTTCACCCCTTCCCTTCCACCCCCGGCGGATCCTCCCCGCTGGCGGACTCCCTGCTGTCCCGCTTCCGCCGGCTCATGACCGACTCCTCCTGGAGGCAGACCCGAGGGTGCATCGCCCTGGCGGGAGTCAATGGGGTCCTGTCGGGACTGGCGCTGCTGGTGCTGCTGCCCGCCTCAGTGGCTCTGGCGACCGGTGTGCCCCGATGGGGGCTGTCCTTCAGCGGCTGGCTCATCGTGCTGGTCGTTCTCGGTCTCGGCGCGGCCGTCTGCGACTTCCAGGGGCGGCGCATGGGTATGTCAGGGGCGCTGGGCTTCATGCACGACGTCCACCACGCAGTGGGCGACCGGATCGCCCGCCTGCCCCTGCGCTGGTTCACCGCCGACTCCGCCGGCACCCTGTCGCGGGCCGTGAGCCAAGAGATGGTGGCCTTGGGGGAGTCCGCCGCCCACTTCTTGTACCTGCTCACCTCCACTGCTGCCGCATGCGTGGTCGTCGGGGTCGGCTCCTGGGCCTGGGACTGGCGCCTGGGGCTCCTGCTGACGCTGGCCGCGCCCCTGTTCGCCGGACTCGTGGGCCTCTCGCGCCGTCTGCTGGACCGAGGCAAGTCCGTCTCCGAGCCCGCCGAGCGCGAGCTCGCCACCCGCATCGTCGAGATCGCCCGCTGCCAGGGGGCTCTGCGCTCCTGCCGGGCCGCCTCGGGCTACAGCCGCCTGACCGCCGCCTTCGACGACGGGGTCCGTGCCTCCAGGCGCGCCCTGTGGTGGGAGTCCGCCGGCAACCTCGTCAACGGCGCGCTGAGCCAGATCGTCGTCGTCGCCATGATCGTCCTGACCTCCTCGCTGGCCGCCTCCGGCGCCATGGAGCCGCTGGTGGCCATCGCCGTCATCGGCATGTGCCTGCGTTTCACCACCATGCTCGACGACATCGGAGCAGCCGTCATGGGCGTGGAGGAGCGGCGCCAGATGATGAACCACCTCGACGCCGTCATGGACGCCGAGCTCATGGCCGAGCCGCAGGAGCCCAGTGCGCTGCCCGAGCCGGGGGCCGTCGAGCTCGACGACGTTGCCTTCGGCTACCGCCCCGACGAGCCCGTCCTGACCGGGGTCTCGATGAGGGTGCCCGCGCGCACCATGTGCGCGATCGTGGGCCCCTCCGGCAGCGGCAAGACGACCATCGCCCGCCTCGTCGCCCGCTTCTGGGATGTGGACTCGGGAACCGTGCGTGTCGGCGGCACCGACGTGCGCGACATGCCGACATCCCAGCTCATGGAACAACTCTCCATGGTCTTCCAGGACGTCTACCTCTTCGACGACACCCTGGCCGCCAACATCTGTATCGGCAACCCCGCGGCCGACGACGCCCAGGTGCGCTGGGCCGCAGGGCTCGCCGGCGTCACGGAGATCATCCACCGCCTGCCCCATGGATGGGACACGCGCGTGGGAGAGGGCGGACGGGCCCTGTCCGGTGGTGAGCGCCAGCGCGTCTCCATCGCCCGCGCCCTGCTCAAACGAGCCCCGATCGTCCTGCTCGATGAGGCCACCAGCGCGCTGGACGCCGAGAACGAAGCGAATATCGTCGCCGCGATGGAGGAGCTGCGGCGCACCTCGACCCTCATCGTCATCGCCCACAAGCTGGAGACGATTGCCGCCGCCGACCAGGTCATCGTCCTCAACGACGCCGGGCGCATCGCCCAGCGGGGACACCACGATGAGCTCGTGGCCGTCGAGGGGCCCTACCGCAGCTTCTGGGAGCAGCGCATCCGGGCGCGCGGTTGGGCACTCGTCTAGAGGACAAGCGCGAGGGAGGTGCGGCTCAGGACTTGGCCGCCAGCGAGAGCACCTCTGTAGGGCGGAGGGGCCTGCCCGCCCGGGCCTCGGCCAGCAGCAGCCTGACGGCCGCCTCCCGCTGCCCTCCATAGGCCCCGACGGCGGCGATCTGACGCTGGTAGGAGGCCCCCGTCTCCAGCGTGGTGCGCACGGACTCCAGCTCCGCGGCGCAACCGAGATCCTCGGCGACGGGAGCGAGCTCGGTGAGCATCCGCTCAACCGTGTCTCCCACCAGCTCCTCCTCACCGGCGGAGTTGACGATGAGGATCGCGTCCATGCCGTAGCGGGCGGAGCGCCACTTGTTCTCGGCGACGTACCAGTCCGGCAGCGCATCGAGCTCCTCACCCCGGTCCAGGGTGCGGGAGAAGGACTCCACGAGGCACTGGGTTAGTGCCGCCATCCCGGCCAGCTCGGTCAGGTTCGTGGCGGCGTCGCAGGCCCGCACCTCGATGGTTCCCAGGCGCGGCGAGGGGCGCACGTCCCAACGGATCTCGGTGAAGTCCTCGATGACGCCGGTGTGGACCAGGTCCCCGGTGTAGCTCTCCAGCTGCTCCCAGGTGCTGAACTGCTCGGGGGCGCCGGCGGTGGGCAGCTGCTGGAACATCATGGCGCGGTTGTCCGCGTAGCCAGTGTCCGCCCCCGCCCAGAATGGCGAGGAGGCGCTCAGGCACTGCAGGTGGGCGGTACGCGTGAGCAGGGCCTTGAGGATCGGAAGGACCTTGCTCCGGTCCTCGACGCCGACGTGGACGTGGGTGCCGAAGATGAGCATCTGGTGACCCCACAGCCGGGTGCGGTCCACCAGGCGCGCGTAGCGCTCGGCATTGGTCACCTTCTGCACCAGCGGGTCGGCGAAGGGGTGGGTCCCGGCCGAGGCCAGGTCCACGCGCAGGGGATCGGTGACGGAAAGAACGCGGTCGAAGGCGAAGGCGATGTCCTCCATGCACTCGGCCACGGTCCTGCGGGCCCCGGAGACCAGCTCGATGGTGTTGAGCATCATCTCGCCGTGCACGTGCGGGTCCGGGCCCACCTTCTGGAGGATCTCCTCGGCGCACTGGCGCAGGTCGAGGCTGTCGCGGTCGATGAGGGCCAGCTCCCACTCCACCCCCAACGTGGAGCGGGCCGAGCCGGCGAAGGGGAGGGACTGGGGGCGGTGAGCCGGCGACGGCTGAGCGTCGGCAGGAGCGGCGATAGGGCTCGTCGTGTCAGTCGTGTCCTGCATGTCCTGGTCTCCTCGGGTTCCTCGGGGCTTTCGCGGGTGCTGACAGGGGTCTGTTGTCGCGGGAAGGGTTCTGTTACGTCGGTGAGTGAGCCGACGAGACGCCGGTGATCGGTTCGACGACGAGGACGGCGCCCTTCGCCTTGTCTCCCACCCGGGTCAGGATCCAGGTCTCCGACTCCTGACCGCTGAGCCTCAGCGAGGCGCGCAGAGCGTCGGGGGAGACGTCGACTCCGCGCTTGAGGATCTCCAGACGCCCGATACCGAGCTCGCGGCCACGGGAGCGCAGGGCCTTGAGCCGTAGCGGCAGGACCTCGGTGAGACGGAAGGAGCGCACGAAGGAGGCAGTCGCCTCATCGGGCAGGCGCTCTCCGGTGAGGTAGCCGATCCGGGGCCCCACCGGCCTGGCGTCCAGGGTCTCGCACAGGTGGGCGATGAGTCCGGCGCGTACGGCGGCGCCGTCGGGAACGTGGATGATGCTGCCCAGTTCATCGGGCGAGCCGATCGGGTCGACCTGGACCGGCGGCTGTGAGGGGTCGGTGGTGCTGGGATCGACCAGTGTGCAGGCGGCTGGGCCCTGCGCCCCCGAGCGCAGGATCAGTGCGGAGCGCCCGGGCCCCTCCGGTGCCAGCGGACCGCACCAGATGGCCGCCTCGACGACGTCGCCGTCCACGCTCACCCACTGGGTGTGGGCGTCGGCCGGCAGAGCGGCGTGGTCGATGCCGGGAGCGACCTTGACTCCCAGGGCGGGCACGGTCTCGCGCAGCGCGAGCACCTGCGACAGAGCCGGAGACCACTGCTCCGGGTCGGTGATGCGCCACCCGTCGGCGCGGCGGGCGGGGTCGGCGAAGACGGCGTCCACCCCGCGCGCGACCAGGTCGATCTCCAGGGCGTCGGCGCACTCGACGTTCGCGTGGGGGAAGGGCATGAGGTTGATGGTGGCCAGGGCGGCTGCGGCCTCATCTCGGTCCACCGCGAGCACCGGCAGATCGAGCCCTGCCAGGGCAACGGCGTCACCCCCGATCCCACAACCCAGGTCCGCGACCTTCGTCACGCCCGCGGCCGCGTAACGGGCCGCATGGTGGGCCGAGACCGTCAGCCGGGTGGCCTGCTCCAGGCCGTCGGCGGTGAAGAGCATCTGCTGGGCGAAGGGCCCGAACTTCGCTGCGGCCCGCTCGCGCAGGCGCTGCTGCGTCAGCGCAGCCGCCACCAGGGCAGGGGAGTGGCCCTCCTCGCGCAGGGAGCGCCCCAGGGACAGGGCCTCGGAGGGGTCGTAGGGGGGCAGGGAGGACAGAAGCTCCCAGCCCTCGGGGGTCAGGAGGAGCGCAACGTGGTTCTCAGCCATCACCCCCGATCATTCCATGCAGAACCTGCCAGTGGGCGTGATGTTCACTGGGCGGGGCGGAAAGGCGGGTCCAGGCGGGGAGGCCGGGCGGGGGCTCGGGGACCCTCAGACCCCTGAGTGCTGCGCCTGGCAGGTGGTGAGTAGGGTTGTGGCCAAGGCCCCGCGCGCAGGCAGGGCCGAAAGGTGCTGGACGGGAAGGCGGGTGGGTGGCTGATGGCTGAGGAGGAGTCCCGGCTCGGTGCCGGTCAGGGGACTGGCGCCGCTTTAGGGCGCGAGGACGACGGCGTGAGCACAGCCCCAGTCCAGGGGCCTGACGCTGTGGGACACCTCCGGTCGCTTCTGCGTCCACTGGTACGGATCTGTGTGGCAGTCATGGGGGTCGTGGCCCTTTTGGCGGCCGGGGCCAGTGTCTGGGCGTGGACCGTCAGTGCCGGGCACATCGAGATCGCCGGTGAAGGATCCGGCGACGGTGCGGCGGCCAGGGCACCGGTGGCGATCGTCCTGGGGGCGGCGGTTCACGCTGACGGGCAGCCCTCACCCTGGCTGGCCCACCGCCTCGACGCCGCCGCCGAGCTCTACACCAGCGGCCGCGTCGAGGCGATCCTGGTCTCCGGGGACAACCGGCGCGCCGGCTACGACGAGCCCACTGTCATGCGCAGCTACCTCCTCTCCCGGGGGATCCCCGAGCAGGCGATCGCCTTGGACTACGCGGGCTTCGACACCTACGACACCTGCGTGCGGGCACGCAGGATTTTCGGGATCGAGCGGGCTCTGCTCGTGACCCAAGACTTCCATGAGCCGCGCGCAGTCGCCATCTGCCGCTCAGTCGGACTCGACGTTGACGGTGTCGGAGACTCGCGGGCCCGCAGCGACCGCATCGGGTGGACGGTCAGCTGGACGCGCGAGCGAGCGGCGGCGATCAAGGCCGTCGTCGATGTCGTCTCTCGACGAGACCCGACCCTGGGGCGCCAGGAGACGAGCGTCAAGGAGGCTGTCGCCTGGACCCGGGAGCACCGGCGCTGACGAGGGCTGACGCCCACGGCGAAACCGCCGCCACGCTTTGGCACTCGCGTTGACTGAGTGCTAACGCCGTCGTAGATTCTCCGTCAGGCGCAGCGGAGTGCTCGCCCGGTCCTGGGACGCGGGGCGGGCACCTTCTGCGACTCGCACTCCTGCATCGTGCCGGACCGACCCCCGCGACGGCGGTCGGGTACGTCTGGGGAGGGCGAACAAGCCGTTCTACTGCACGTTGAAGAGAAGGAGGAGGTCTCCAATGTCGATCTCCATCAAGCCGCTCGAGGACCGTATCGTCGTCCAGACCGCTGAGGCCGAGCAGACCACCGCATCCGGCCTGGTCATCCCCGACACCGCCAAGGAGAAGCCCCAGGAGGGCAAGGTCGTGGCCGTGGGCCCGGGTCGCATTGACGACTCCGGCAACCGCGTGCCCGTCGATGTCGCCGAGGGTGACGTCGTCATCTACTCCAAGTACGGGGGCACCGAGGTCAGCTACGCCGGTGAGGACTACCTCATCCTGTCGGCGCGCGACGTCCTGGCGGTCGTCACCAAGTGACCCGTTGAGGTCGTGTGCGCCGACTGGCGCCACGGCACGTTGAAGGGGGAGGCACCTTGGGGTGCCTCCCCCTTCAACGCGTGCGCACAGTGCCTGCTGTATGGAGGCGCCATGTCTTGACGATTGTTGTGAGTTGGAAACGTCCGTGCTGTCGATTCCCTGAAACAGGGCGGAGCGTTAGGCCGGTTCGTCGGCGAAACGGCGTGCCTGCCGCTCGTAGTAAGCGCGCCGCTCCTCCTCGCTCATGCCTCCCCAGACGCCATAGGGCTCGCGAGTGCTCAGGGCGTGGTCCCGGCACTCTTCCAGGACGGGGCAGTCCTGACAAATGGCCTTTGCTCGTTCGTCCCGCCGTCGACGGGAACCGCCTCTCTCTCCTTCGGGATGGAAGAAAACCGAGGAGTCCATGCCGAGGCAGGACCCCCGGTACTGCCACTCCCAGAGGGTGGAGATCGGACCGGGCAGACGCGATGAGTCGTGCATTGCCTCCCTCCCCTCCTTTGGATATGGCGGTCGGGCACACCGAACGTGGTGCGCTATATCTAACGATAAGATCGCGCGGTGCGTTAATCAAGAAGAATCATTCTATCTCACAATGAAATTTTCTCCAGATTTGCTGGATGTCTGCGTTCTGACTGTCTGAAAACGTGCGCCAGAATATGGCGCTCGAATAGCAGAAACGTTTTGTGAATGATGTATGTCTGAGGAGCATCTTTTTTCTGAAACGTTCCGCATTCATTGTTGCTTTATTTCTGGGACGCTCGTCACCTCGGCGAGGGGGCGGCTCTGCTCCGCCGGGCGCTTCGGTGTCGGGGGTCGGTGCCGGTGGCTGGTGGGGCGGACAGGCCGGTGCCGGCGGATATGCACAGGGGGGTCAGGTCGTCCTACGATGGCCCCGTGAGCGACTCGATCACCAGCCCTGACGTCTTTGCCCCCACCGGACTCACTTACGACGACGTGCTCCTGCTGCCCAGGCTGACCGACGTCATCCCCTCCGAGGTCGATACGACCTCCAGACTGACCCCGAGGATCAGCCTGGCCACCCCGCTGCTCTCGGCCGCGATGGACACGGTCACCGAGTCGGACATGGCCATTGCCATGGCTCGCCAAGGTGGTATCGGCATCCTCCACCGCAACCTGTCCATCGAGGACCAGGCCCAGCAGGTGCGACGCGTCAAGCGCTCGGAGTCCGGCATGGTCACCGACCCGGTGACCGTCGGACCGGATGCCACCATCGCCCAGCTCGACGAGCTCTGCGGCCACTACAAGGTTTCCGGCCTACCCGTCGTCGATGCGGGAGGCAACCTTCAGGGGATCATCACCAACCGCGACCTGCGCTTCGTCCCCCCGGAGCGCTGGGCGAGCCTGACCGTGCGCGAGTGCATGACGCCGCGTGATCGCCTCATCACCGGCGAGACCGGCATCTCTCGGGAGGACGCCAAGGCGCTCCTGGCTGAGCACCGCATCGAGAAGCTGCCCCTGGTCGATGCCGAGGGGCGCCTCACCGGTCTCATCACCGTCAAGGACTTCGTCAAGACCGAGCAGTACCCCCACGCCACCAAGGACGCCGAGGGGCGCCTCGTAGTGGGCGCCGCCGTCGGCTACTGGGGAGACACGTGGGAGCGTGCCAGTGCCCTGGCTGAGGCCGGCGTGGATGTCCTCATCGTCGACACCGCTAACGGCGGTGCCAAGCTGGCCCTGGAGATGATCTCCCGCCTCAAGTCCGATTCCGCCTTCGACGGCATCGAGGTCATCGGCGGAAACGTCGCTACCCGTGAGGGGGCTCAGGCGCTCATCGACGCCGGGGCCGACGCCGTCAAGGTCGGGGTGGGGCCGGGCTCGATCTGCACCACGCGCGTCGTCGCCGGCGTGGGTGTGCCCCAGGTGACGGCCATCTACGAGGCGGCTCGCGCCTGCAAGCCCGCCGGGGTCCCCCTCATCGCCGACGGCGGCCTGCAGTACTCCGGTGACATCGCCAAGGCCCTGGTGGCCGGGGCGGAGACGGTCATGCTCGGCTCTCTGCTGGCGGGCTGCACGGAGTCTCCCGGCGACCTTGTCTTCGTCAACGGCAAGCAGTGGAAGCGCTACCGCGGCATGGGGTCACTGGGCGCCATGAGCTCGCGTGGGCGTACCTCCTACTCCAAGGACCGCTACTTCCAGGCCGACGTCTCCTCGGACTCCAAGATCGTCCCCGAGGGCATTGAGGGGCAGGTCCCCTACTCCGGAGCGCTGGGCGACGTTGTCTACCAGCTCATGGGCGGGCTGCACCAGTCCATGTTCTACGTGGGTGCGCGTACGATCCCCGAGCTCAAGGAGCGCGGCCAGTTCGTGCGGATCACGAGCGCCGGTCTCAAGGAGTCCCACCCCCACGACGTCAAGATGACCGTCGAGGCCCCCAACTACACCGGCCGCGACGGGGTCTGAGACATCGCAGCCCGTTGACCAGACAGGCTCAGCAGAACCTTGCCGCGCAGGGAGCCGGCCGGAGCGATCCGGCCGGCTCCCTGCGTATGGGCGTGCCTGCCGTTTGTGCGGCAGGGGTGCTTGGAGGGGCTCAGTGCGTGGGGGAGTCCGGCAGCGGCCAGGCGGTCTGGGCCGGGGTCCGCGAGGGGTTCTTGCGTGCCAGCCACTCGTTGAAGGACTCCGCCCAGGTGCGGTGGGCGCGGGCCTGGTAGGCCACGAGCTCATCGGGGCTGAGCTCTGAGAGCTGCGGGTGGGCCGCGGCCAGGGCCTCGAGCACATCGAGTGTGGCGGCCACGTCCACCTCCGCGGTGTGCAGGGCCTCATCGACGTGCACGCCGTAGACCTCGCAGAGGTCGCCCAGGCGGCGTTTGCCGCGGCGGTAGCGGTCCACGGCCCGGTCCAGGACCAGCGGGTCGGCGATGGGCCCCAGCTCTCGGCCAAGGCGAGAGCGCATCGTGGGCAGCCCGTGGCGAGCGAGCTCGGCCTCCATGAGTGTGAGGTCGTAGGAGGCGTTGAAGGCGACGACCGGGGTGCCGGCCGCCATCGCCTCCACCAGGTGCTCACTGACCTCTGCCAGCACCTCGGTCACCGGCCGCCCCTCGGCGCGGGCCCGCTCGGTGGTCACGCCGTGGACCGCGGCGGCGGCCTCGGGGATCTCCACGCCGGGATCGGCGAGCCACGTGGCCACAGACTGCGGCCGGACTCCGTCGGCCCGAGGAGCCGCCCGCCAGACGAGCGCCGCCGTGACCAGACGGTCGCCGGAAGGGTCCACTCCGGTGGTCTCAGTGTCGAAGCCGAGCAGGGGGCCGAAGGGCCAGGCGGAGGGAACGGGGGTGGCGGCGTCGGACATGGAGGAGGAGTGCGGGGTGCTCATGGGGCCAGCATGCCACCGGGCTGCGACATCAATGCGCCGGTGCCAGTGCGCCTCGGCCGGTGTCCGGTGCCCCCGTGCGCGTGGCCGCCCCGCCGGTCGCTCCGGTGGATACCGGACCGGCCCCACTAGGATCGGGCCATGAGCACAGAGGTCGAGATCGGACGCTCCAAGCGTGCCCTGCGCGCCTACTCCTTCGACGACATCGCCCTGGTGCCGGCGCGCCGCACCCGGGACACCTCCGAGGTGCGCGTGGGCTGGCAGATCGACGCCTACCACGTGGATCTGCCGGTCATGGCCTCCCCCATGGACTCGGTGATGAGTCCCGAGACCGCCATTATGGTGGGGCGCCTGGGCGGGATCGGCGTGCTGGACCTGGAGGGGTTGTGGACCCGCTACGAGGACCCCACCGAGGCGCTCGAGCGCATCCGCCGGGCGGATCCGTCCCGGGCCACCAGCGTCCTGCAGGAGGTCTACCGCGCCCCGGTCAGGCCCGAGCTCATCACTGAGCGGCTCACCCAGATCCGTGCCTCCGGCGTCGTCGTGGCAGGGCGACTCAGCCCCGCCCAGACACAGCGTCACTGGCGCACCGTGGTCGAGGCGGGCGTGGACCTCATGGTCATCCGCGGCTCCTTCGTATCGGCCGAGCACGTCTCGGGATCCGTCGAGCCCCTCAACCTCAAGCGCTTCATCTACGAGCTCGACGTGCCCGTGGTGGTCGGCGGGGTGACCACCTACACCGCCGCCCTCCACCTCATGCGCACCGGCGCGGCCGGAGTCCTCGTGGGGCAGGGTGGCGGCGCCTCCTCCTCCGTGCGCCAGGTCCTGGGGCTGCACATGCCCATGGCCACCGCCGTGGCCGACGTCGCCGGGGCCCGGCGCGACTACCTCGACGAGTCCGGGGGCCGCTACGTCCATGTCATTGCCGACGGCTCGGTGGGCAACTCCGGCGACGTCGTCAAGGCCATCGCCTGCGGCGCGGACGCCGTCATGCTCGGGGCCGCCCTGGCCCGGGCCGAGGAGGCTCCCGGCGGCGGTTACCACTGGGGCGCCGAGGCCCGCCATGAGCGCCTGCCGCGGGGCTTCCGCAGCCACGTGGGCACAGTGGGCACCATGGCCGAGATCCTCAACGGCCCCTCCGACCGCGCTGACGGCACGCTCAACCTCATGGGCGCCCTGCGCCGCACCCTGGCCACCACCGGCTATGCGGACGTCAAGGAGCTCCAGCGGGTCGAGGTCGTCCTGGCGCCATACACCGGTTCTTGAGGAGGCCTCCTCGACGAACCGTGATTTTGAAGGGAGGAACAGTGCAACAGAGCCGTGATCTCGGGTAGTCTCGGCCGGGACAGCAGCCGCTGCGCTGCTCAGATCGGTGTGGGGGCATGATCCGCTTCCCACACTGTTAGCCCCCACATGTCACAAGGAGCTTCACATGGCCCAGGTCACCGCCACCATCGCTTCCAAGGTCGGTCTGCACGCCCGTCCTGCTGCCACCTTCGTCAAGGCCGTCGCCGAGAAGGGCGTCCCGGTCACCATCGCCAAGGAGGGCGGCGCTGCGGTTGACGCCTCCTCCATCCTCGGTGTGATGACCCTGGGCGCCGGCTTCGGCGACGTCGTCACCCTGGCCTCCGATGCCGACGGCGCCGAGGCGGCCCTCGAGGACCTCAAGGCCCTCCTGGAGACCGACCTGGACGCCTGAGAACATGCCCAGCCGGACGGGGCGCGCTCCACTGCGGGGCGCGCCCCGTCCGCGTTGAGACGCAGGCAAGTACCCGTGTCGAAGAGCGTTGCGGACCCGCCATGAGCATTGCCATCGCCCTCGTGCCCTCCCTGCTGTTCGGGGCACTGTCCCTTCTTCTCGGAGCCTTCCCCACCGACATCCGCCGCCAGAACACCGCGGTCATGGTGGGAGCGGGAGCCGTCTCGCTCGGATGCGCCGCCATGCTCGGCTCGCCCTGGTCCCTGAGCGCCACCGTGTGGGGCGTGGCCTGCGGACTCATGTGGACCGGTGGGCAGGTCTTCGTCCTGTGGGCCTTCCGCGCCTGGGGCGTCAGTCGCACCATGCCTCTGACCACCGCCCTCCAGCTCCTGCTCAACGCCACCCTGGGCGTGAGCCTCTTCGGTGAGTGGCGCGCTCCCGGGGCCCTGATCCTGGGGGTGGTGGCGCTCGCGCTCATCATGCTCGGCGCCGCCGCTTGCTCCTGGCAGGAGCGCACCGGCCCCGGTCCCACGGCCGCGCAGCGACGTGACGGTCTGCTGGCCACCGCCGCCTCAGCCGTCCTCTACGGCTCCTACCCCTCGCTGCTGCGCGCCGTCGAGGTACCCCCGGCCCACGCCGTCGGACCCATGGGGCTGGGACTGCTGGCCGGTGCCGGACTGTGCGCCCTCATCCTGCCGCGGCGCGCGCGCCTACGAGGCCCAAGGATCGTTCCGGCCGCGCTCGCCGGGGGCCTGTGGGCGGTCGGTAACGCCCTCATGCTGCGCTCGACGGCGGCCGTTGGGGTGGCCTCCGGCTTCACCCTCTCCCAGCTCGGCTTCGTCCTGGCCACCATCGGTGGTCTGACCATCCTGGGGGAGGAGCGCACCGGGCGGGAACGCACGGCGGTGGCCGCCGGCGTCGCGGCAGCCGTCGTCGGCCTGGTCCTCATGGGGCTGGCGACCGGCATGGACACCGGCGCGTCCCCCTCACAGTAGCCGGTGCTCTGGAGGCGGATCTTCTGACCTGAGTTGCACAGTTTTTAGTGCCCTGT
>NZ_KV789121.1:0-1436 GCF_001807465.1 Actinomyces sp. HMSC08A09
CTCAGAAGTCATGAGACAACACAGTAGGTTCAAGGCACGATCCCGCGGACTAACCTACGACCGCGAGGTCCGGCTGCCGACGATGGATCCCAGAGGGGGCAATGCGCCTCCCGGACTTGCCGACCTCATGGGCCGCTTCGGACAGCCATCTTCGCGTTCTCCCGAAATTACCTCACGGGCGGGGTAGGGTGCATGAGTACCTGTGGTTCGTGCCGGACACTGACGGTCCGGCGGCACGCCTCACCTGACCACAGGAAGGGAGAGTCTCATGTCAACGACCCCGACTCCCGTCGAGGACGATCTCGATACTGGTCGGATGATCGCCAGTCGGTGGCGACCCGCCACCCTGCGCACGACGCCGTCGAAGCAGGACCGGGGGCTGTTCGGTCACCCCCGTGGACTGCCCTGGATGCTCAACGTGGAAATGTGGGAGCGCTTCTCCTACTACGGCATGCGCGCCATCCTGCTGTACTTCATCACCGACACCGTGGCCGGCGGCGGCCTGGGCCTGAGCGCCAACTCCGGGCAGGTCATTCTGGCCTCCTACAGTGCGGCCGTCTACCTGCTGGCCATTCCCGGGGGCATCTTCGCCGACCGCATCATCGGACCGTGGCTGTCCACCCTCTACGGCGGCGTCGTCATCATGGCGGGCCATATCTGCCTGTCCATTCCCGCGCCTGCCCTCGCCTGGACGGGGATCGTGCTGGTGGCCGTGGGCACCGGCTTCATCAAGCCGAACCTGTCCACGATCGTCGGGGGTCTCTACGATGACGACGACCCTCGGCGCGACGCCGGCTTCCAACTGTTCTACATGTCGGTCAACCTCGGATCACTGGCGTCTCCGCTGGTGACCGGCTGGCTGCGTGAGCACTACGGCTACCACGCCGGCTTCTTCTCGGCCGCCGTCGGCATGGGGGTGGCCCTGATCGCCTTCATCTACGGCCGCCACAAGCTCTCGGCCTTCGCCTTCACCGTCCCCAACCCCATCCGCCCCCAGGAGCGCCGGAGCTTCGTACTCGCCTCGCTTCTGACCGTGGTGGCCGCGACCGCACTCGTCTCGGTCCTCAACGTCCTGACCGGCAGCCTGCTCGACGCCATCTCCGCGACCATGCTCATCATCCCGGCAGGTGCCGCCCTGGGCTACTTCGTCCTCATGTTCCGCTCCCCCAAGGTCACGGCCCGCGAGCGCACCCACCTGCGCGCCTACATCCCCCTGTGGATCGGCGCGGTCCTGTTCTTCATGATTACCGAGCAGGCGGCCGGCAAGATGGCCACCTTCGCCAAGGACAACACCGACGGCACTATCCCGTGGCTCGGCTGGGCCATCACCCCCGAGACCTACCAGTCCATCAACCCGGCCGCGATCGTCATCCTCGCACCATTCATCGGCTGGCTCTTCACCCGGCGGGCGGGCAGGTTTCCCTCCACCATCATGA
>NZ_KV789121.1:1456-1974 GCF_001807465.1 Actinomyces sp. HMSC08A09
GCAGGTTTCCCTCCACCATCATGAAGTTCGCGATCTCGGTGCTCATCATCGGGGGATCGGCCTTCATCCTGGGCTACGGCTTCCAGATCTGGCCGGGAGGCGCAAAGCTGTCCCCCTGGTGGTTCCTGGCGCTGGTCTACGTCATCCAGACCGTCGCCGAGCTCTTCCTGTCCCCGGTCGGCCTGTCCACGACGTCGGCGCTGGCACCCAAGAACTTCGCCTCCCAGACGATGAGCCTGTGGCTGCTGACGACGGCCACTGGTCAGGGGCTGGCCGGCTTCATCATCTCCAGGACGGAGAACATCGCGAACTCCACCTACTACTACGGCCTGGGGGCCGTGACGGTCGCCGTGGCCATCATCCTGTTCATCGTCGCCCCGTGGACGGAGCGGAAGATGGCCGACGTCGGGGTCACCTCCCAGGACTAGTTCGCAGGACTAGACACGGCTAGGCCGCCGCGAGTTCGTAGGTTAAGTCTCGGGTTCGTAGGTTAAGGGCACTGTGCTGTCTCCTCACTT
>NZ_KV789122.1:0-23145 GCF_001807465.1 Actinomyces sp. HMSC08A09
CGCCGGTCAGGGGCCGGCGGTTGCGGTCGATGGCGGGGGCGGTACCGGCCGTCACCGCTCGGCGGTGGGCGCCCTCGGGCTTACCGGCGCCCGTCGCCGCGCGCCCAGCAGTGTCACCGGGGGCCTGAGCCGCACTGTCGGCGCCGCTGCGCTCGGTCTCCTGGGAGGCAGCGTCCTGAGAAGGGGCGTTCTCAGCGCCGGCAGACTCAGGAGCGGCGGCCTCATCAGGGGATGGTGCCTGTGCGTCGGGCGTCTTCGTCATCGGGTTCCCCTTCGGGGCTGGGCGGACCGGTGGCCCGCGGGGTCGGAGGTGGAGTCGGCGTCGGCCGGGGTGCGTGGGGTACGCGGCGGGCGCTTGCGCTGGGAGACCTCGCGCAGGCTGAGGATCATGCCCGCCAGCAGGTAGGAGGTCACCAGCGCGGCCAGGGCGCCGGCGACGACGCGCACCTGCCAGGGCGCCCCCGGGTAGAGCGCCAGCAGGAGACAGGCGTTGGCGGCGGTGACCCGGTAGGCGGCGAAGCGGTCCATGATCGCGTTGGTGGCGCGGGTGGCCGTGGGGCCACCGCCGAGCATCACCGGGGTGAGGTAGCTCAGGGCCGCCACAAGGACCTGCAGGGCGAAGCCCGCCGCCAGGGGCAGGCGCAGGGAGTGGATGACCTCACGGGCAGCGGCGGCGTCGTCGGCCAGCGCCATGCGGGCCCCCAGGACGGCGACGCAGCCGATGAACCAGGCCACTGAGGCCGTGGCGGAGGCCGTGGCGAAGGATGTCGGCGGGACCCTGCGGGCGGTGCGGTACGCGGGTACGAGGACGGCGCAGGCGCCGCCGAGGTAGACCAGGGTGCCCAGGCCCGCCAGGGGCGGCCACAGCCCGCATGCCGCCACCAGCGCGGTGCCGCCCACGAGGTAGGGCAGGCCGCGAGTGGTCCAGCGCGGTGCGACCGGCTCCATGGGGGTGCGCAGCATCGTGGGCCACAGGACCGTGAGCGTGCCCAGGACCGTGGTGCCCACGAAGCCCAGCAGCATGGTGGTCGTGTGCGCCAGGTAGAAGCCGTCGGCCAGGGCGGAGCGCCCGTGGGCGTTGGACCAGGCGATGAGGAAGCCCAGGAGCGCGCCGGTGGCCAGCAGGACCAGGGCGACGGCGTAGTGGAGGGCCAGGGATGCCAGGCGCGGGGCGATGGCCCTGCGGTACTGCACGGTGATGGCCACGACGCCCGCAATGGCCTGGGCCATGACGATGGCCGCCCCGATGAGCGCCACCACCTGCTGGCCCATGGTGATGCCGGTGAGCACGACGGCGGTGCCGAGGCTGTGGGCGTAGAGGCGCGTGTCCAGGAGGGCGGCGCCGCCCAGGGCCGGGCGGTGCAGGAGGGTGTCGGCGAAGTGGGCGGACCAGATGGTAATGGCGCTGCCGATCCCGCCCAGGAGCAGGGCATGCAGGGGCAGCCAGGTTCCCCAGGAGACCAGCGGGCCCACGATGGTCAGGGCCGCCAGGACCGCGGCAATGAGCAGCCAAGCCGTGACCAGGGCGTTGCGACGCACCTGGGTGGTGCGCCGAGAGGGCTTCTTGGCCGGGCGGCCCGGGCCGCTTACTCGTCCGGGGCCAGGAAGCGAGCCGGGCCGGGGGGCGGACCCGGTACCGGGAGAACCGATGGACAGGCTCATGCGGGGCCCCCTGTCGCCTGCGACGTCGTCGATCCGGATGCCGTGGCCGCAGCCGGCGGTCCGACCCGGACCGGCTTGCGGATGCTGCCGGAGGTCAGGACGCGCCCCAGGGTGAGGACCATGAAGACGAGGATCGCCGCCACTCCCACGGCACCGCCGACCTTCCAGGCCGCGGAGGCCTCCACCAGCAGGCCGACGACGCGCACCACCAGGCCGGCGTGCAGCAGAACGTAGGGCAGCCACATGAGCCGGTGGTAGGGCAGGGCCCGGTGGACGATCGCGGGGATGATGACCGGGGCGTGGGCCAGGATCATGGAGAAGGCGAAGCCCAGCGTGATGCAGTGGATGACGATCTCGTAGGCGGCCCCGTTCAGGCCCTGCAGGCCCCACAGCGACCAGACCGCCCCGGCGAGGGCGAGCCACACGTAGCCGGCGAGCATGGAGGCCGCCATGAAGCGCACCCCGCCGCGCAGGCGGACCGTGCGCCGGGCGACGTCGTAGTAGGTCATGACGACGGCCAGTCCCAGCAGGGCCGGGCCGACCACGAGGTGGGAGCCCGGTGCGATGAGCAGCAGGCAGGCGCCCAGGACCGCTAGGCCGGAGAGCGCCTCGACGACGGTCTCCACCATCTCGTCGAGGAAGGCGATGCGGGCCAGCTCCAGGCGCTCGCCGATGATGGTGAGCGTGGGGAAGAGCAGCCACAGCGGGACGACGTCCTCCATGCCGCGCCCACCCAGCCACAGGATGTCCCCCAGCAGGAGGGCGGCCCCGCCCATGGCCTCGACGTCGACGGCGGCACTGGGGGCGCGGCGGTGAACCCGCAGGTAGATGGCGCACAGGACGCCGGCTGCGCCGGCGAGGAGGCCCCGGCCGACGACGTCGGGCACGCCGGCCATGAGGGCCAGGCAGCCCGCGGCACTTCCCAGTGGGGCGAGGAAGGCCCAGGGGGCGCGGGCGGCGACCGCCCGCTCCAGGGCGATGACGGTCCCCAGGAAGCCGACCAGCATGAGGGGGCCGTGGAGCGCCGCCAGCTCGGCCCCGTCGACGGGGGCCGGAAGGTTGAGGCGCAGGAGGGCGGCGTTGAGTCCCATGAGGATGCAGGCGGCGCCCAGGGCAAGGGCCACCAGGCGCGGCGCCACGCGGCTGGTCAGCGCCCGGCTGAGTCGGTCCGTCTCCACGGTCCAACCGTATCCAACGGCACCACAAACCCACGCACCACGCACTCACATCGACAAAAACTTCATAGACGACACGGCTCCGCGTCACTTATGAAGTTTCGGTAGGTTTGTGTGGGGCTGGCCGCGCCAGCGGAAGTGGACAGCCGTTCCACTGGCGGTGGACGGTCGTGACAGTCGACCCGGCAGTGGTAGTAAGGTCACGCACACCAGTACGACACACTCCGAAGGAGAGCCCTATGAGCGAGAGCCCCGAGCTGCTGCCCGTCACTGAGAAGAAGTCCAGCTGCGGCTGCCACGAGCACAGCGACGAGCGCCTCACCCTGGACGCGCGCGCCATCCCGCACCGTCTGCGCCACGCCGCGGTCATCGGCGCCGCCTCCTCCCTCAACCCCGGTGAGGGCTTCGACCTGGTGGCCCCGCACGTGCCCACCCCGCTGCTGGCCCAGATCGACCAGCTGCCCTTCACCTTCCAGCACACGCTGCTGGAGCAGTCCGAGGGCTTCGCCCGCGTCGAGATCCTGCGCACCGCCTGATCCACACCTGAGCGCGACCGGTCGGCAGGAGGCACCCGCTGGCCTGAGCCCTCGGCTCCGGCCACGGGCTCGGGGCCTCAGCGGGCCTGACTCCGTGCCGCCGGCGCGCTCCCGATATGCTCAACGCATGATGCCTGCACCGCTCGATGCCGCGGTCGTCGGCCCGAGCAGGAGCCGTGGGACCTCCGCGGACCTGCCTATGCCGACGACCCGGCCGGTGCTACCCGAGCTGTCCGAACGTCCCAGCCCGCCGGCTCCGGCTGCCGACGGCCTCCCCCAGCAGCTGGTCGACCGCTACGGGCGCACCGTGCGCGACCTGCGCCTGTCCATCACGGACCGCTGCAACCTGCGTTGCACCTACTGCATGCCCGCACAGGGTCTCCAGTGGCTACCCACCCCGGATCTGCTGACCACCGCCGAGCTCACCCGCCTGGGGCGCATCGCCGTCGAGCGCCTGGGAGTTGAGCGCATCCGCCTGACCGGCGGCGAGCCGCTCATGCGACGCGACCTGGAGGAGATCGTCGAAGCACTGTCCGCCCTGCGGACCTCGGCCGGGGCCAAGCCGGACATCGCCCTGACCACGAACGGTCTGGGCCTGGAGAAGCGGGCCGCCGGGCTGCGGGCGGCGGGCCTGGACCGCGTCAACATCTCCATCGACTCCCTGGACCCGCAGGACTACGCCGCCATCACTCGCCGCGACCGGCTCGCCGACGTCCTGACCGGGATCGCCGGCGCCCAGGAGGCCGGCCTGGACCCCATCAAGGTCAATGCCGTGGCCGTGCCCACCACCGTGGAGGAACGCGCGCCACGCCTCCTGGCCGAGTGCCTGCGCCGTGGCTGGCAGCTGCGGTTCATCGAGCACATGCCGCTGGGACCGCGCGAGACCTGGAGCAGCCAGGACGTCGTCGGCGTCGATCAGATCCTGGAGGTGCTGCGGGAGGCCGGATTCACCCTCACCGAGGTGGGCCGCCCGGACCGTCGTCCGGCGGCGCTGTGGCGCGTCGCCGCCGGAAGCGCGTCGGGCCAGGAGCATCCGGCCGGGACGGTGGGCGTCATCGCCTCGGTCACCGCCCCCTTCTGCTCGGACTGCGACCGCACCCGCATCACGGCCGACGGACGCCTCATGACCTGCCTGTTCTCCAGCACCGAGACCGACCTGCGCGGCCCCATGCGCGCCGGGGCCGACGACGACGAGCTCATCCGCATCTGGGCCGGCGCCACCTGGGGCAAGCCCCGCGCGCACGGCTCGGACAGTCCCCACACCGAGAGCGACGGCTTCGCTCGCCCGCAGCGCACCATGTCGGCCATCGGTGGCTGACCCGAATCCTTAGGAGCCCCATGACGAACCCGTCCCCCGAGCTGTCGCCCCAGGCGGGCGCGCACGCCGGTCAGGCGCAGATCTCCGTGACCCTGCGCTACTTCGCCGCGGCCACAGAGGCCGCCGGGCGTCCCGAGGAGCGCCTGGACCTGCCCGCCGGCACGACACTGGCGGCTCTGCGCGAGCGGCTCTCCGGTCGAGGCCTGGAGATGGCGCGGGTCATCCCGATCTGCAGCTTCCTCGTCAACTCGGTCTCCACCCCGGCGGACTCGCTCACGCCCCTGGCCGACGGCGACGCCGTCGACGTGCTCCCGCCCTTCGCCGGCGGGTGACGACCGCACCGAGCCGGGCGGTCGTCGCACATTCCAACCGTTCTTCCGGCCGCCTGCCCGAGACGTTCCAGGCCCGGCGACAAGACGTCAGGCGATGTTGCTCCACTGGCTCGAGCCGTCGGTGAAGGTCTGGCGCTTCCACACGGGCAGGCGCTCCTTGACCTCCTCGACGATCTGGCTGCACACGGCGAAGGCCTCGGCGCGGTGGTCGGAGCTGACGGCGACCGCGAGCGCCACCTCCCCGACGCTCAGGTCGCCGACGCGGTGAACGACACCCAGGGCCCGCACCCGCCCCTGCTGGGCCACGTCCCGGGCGATCTGCTCGACGACCTGGCCGGCCGTGGGGTGACAGGAGTAGCCGATGCCGGTGACGGCGCGCTCGGCGTCGTGGTTGCGGACCACGCCCTCGAAGGTGACGACGGCGCCGGCGGCGGCGTCCTGGACGGCATCGGCGAGCTCGGTGACGCTGATGGGGGCCTCGGTGACCTCGGCGCGGACCACGCGGGCCGTGGGAGCCGGGAGCGGCCGGCTGGGCTGGTCGGGACTGGGCGTCACGGGGTCTCCTCGATCGGGGCGGCGGGCTGGGAATGATCGGATGGTCGGCCGCGAGCATACCCATGTGGGCTTCCCCGGCTGAACGGGCATGATAGGCCCCGGACGTTCGGGCACCGGCCCCGCGACCGCCCGCCCCGAGTCGCAGCCCACGGGGCGCTCGCCGAAGGAAGGACCGCTATGGCGCAGATGATTCCGCTGGAGGACTACGTCTCCCAGGTGCTGGAGGCCCTCTCGCCCCTTGAGGGCGGCCGTGTGCCACTGGGGCGAGCGCACGGCCGGGTGCTGGCCGAGGACGTGACCGCCACCGTGCCGGTGCCACCGTGGACGAACTCGGCGATGGACGGCTACGCAGTGCGCGCGAAGGACACAACCGACGCCCGCCCACAGACGCCCGTGGTGCTGCCGGTGAGCGGGGACGTTCCGGCCGGCGCCGCACCGCAGCCCCTCGCGGAGGGAACCGCCCAGCGGATCATGACCGGGGCGATGCTGCCCGAGGGCGCGGACGCCGTGGTCAAGGTGGAGGACACCGACCAGGCTCCCGGCCCACACCCGATTCCCGAGCGCGTCGAGATCCGCGCGGCAGCGACCCCGGGCCTCAGCGTGCGCCGCGCCGGGGAGGACGTGGCCGCGGGCGATCCGGTCATGGCGGCGGGGACGAGGCTGTCAGCGGCGGCCATCTCCGCCCTGGCCTCCGTGGGGCTCGGCTCGGTGCTGGTGCGGCCGCAGGTGCGCGTGGCGGTGGTCTCCACCGGGGCCGAGCTGCGTGACGCCGGCCAGGCGCTGGAGCCCGGGACGATTCCCGACTCCAACTCCCTGCTGCTGGCCGGGCTGGTCGCCGAGCACGGGGCCGTATGCACGAGCATGGCCCGCAGCGGCGATACGGCCGAGGCCCTGGCTGAGGTCCTGCGGCAGGCCGCGGCCGGCGCCGACCTCATCGTCACCTCCGGGGGCGTGTCCGCGGGAGCCTTCGATCCTCTGACGATGCTGGCGCAGGCGCAGCGGGGCGAGGAGGCCCCAGTGCACCTGGACTTCGTCAAGGTGGCCATGCAGCCGGGCAAGCCCCAGGGGCACGGCTGGGTCCTGACCGACGACGGCCGGCGGGTGCCGATCATCTGCCTGCCGGGCAACCCGGTGAGTGTCCTGGTCTCCTTCACCACAATCGTGGCCCCGGCGCTGGCCCGCCTGGCCGGGCAGGACGCAGACGACGGCGGCGCAGAGCCGCTTCCGGGGCGGCCTGTCCTGACGGCGCGCGCGGCGGTGGGCTGGCGGACCCCGCCGGGGCGGCGCCAGCACGTTCCGGTGCGCTTCACCGAGGCCCCCACCGGCTCCGGAGTCCGTTCCGACCTCGGTGACGGCGCGGGCCTCCCCTGGGTCACGCCCACCCACCGGCTGGGCTCCGGCTCGCACCTGGTGGCATCGCTGCCCGCCGCGCAGGCACTGGCGGTGGTGGCCGCCGAGGTCGAGGCGGTCGAGGTCGGCGACGAGCTGCCCCTCATCCCGCTGTCCGCCTCGTAGCGCCCGCCGGCCGCCCCTGAAGGCCGCCGCGGCGAGCCACGTCCACGACGCACGATCCCACCCCCAGTGAAGGAGCCCCTGTGACTACCCGCCCCAAGATCACCCTCACCCACCTGGACGAGGCGGGCGCCGCCTACATGGTGGATGTCACCGCCAAGACCCCGACCGTGCGCGAGGCCCGCGCCACCGCCTTCGTGGCCTGCTCGGAGGCGATCGTCGACGCCCTGCGCGGCGGCTCTGTCCCCAAGGGCGACGTGCTCGCCGTGGCCCGCGTGGCCGGGATCGCGGCGACGAAAAAGGTCCCCGAGCTCCTCCCCCTGGCGCATGTCATCGGCGTGCATGGGGCGCGCGTGGACCTGGAGATCGTCGACGGCGGCGTGCGCATCGAGACCACGGTGCGCACGGCCGACCGCACGGGCGTGGAGATGGAGGCACTCACTGCCGCCACCGTGGCGGGACTGGCGATCGTCGACATGGTCAAGGGAGTGGACCGGGGCGTCGAGCTGAGAGAGGCCAAGGTGGTCGCCAAGTCCGGGGGACGCTCAGGGGACTGGGCGCGCGGTGACCGCGGTGACCGCGGTGACGCTGCCTGAGCAGACGGTCGGCGCCATCATGAGCACCGCGGATGCGGCCGAAGTCACCGAGGTCGCCGAGACCGCCGACGTCGTCGTGCTGGCCGGCGGAACCGGCGCTCGGTTGGACGGAGCCTCCAAGCCCGACGTCGTCGCCCGGGGTCTGCGCCTGCTCGACCACGTGCTGGCCGGCCTGGAGCAGCTTCGCGAACAGGGCCTTCCGCTCGGGCGCGTGTGCGTTGTCGCCCCGGCGGAGGTCGCTCTGCCCGGAGGCGTCCTACGGGCGCTGGAGGACCCTCCTCTGGGAGGACCCGTCGCCGGGATCGCGGCCGGGCTGGATGTCCTGGGACGGAGTGGCCCGGTTGCGGAACTCACCGGGATTCTCACCTGCGACGCGCCCTTGTCCTGGAGGGCGCTGCCGGCCCTGCACCGGGCGCTGGCGCAGGCCGGGCCGGAGCTGGACGGCGCCTGCGCCCGCGATGGCGAGCACACCCAGTACCTGCTGGGCCTCTACCGCCGCCGAGCACTGGCCGCGGCCGTCGCCCCGGACGGCGCGCCTCTGCGAGACACGGCTGTGCGCCGGGCACTCGGGTCGCTCGGCGTCAAGGCCATCCCCACGGCTCGCGATGTCGTGCGGGATCTGGACACCTGGGCCGAGGTCCATTCCTGGGACTCGGGCCGCTCCGAGTAGCAGCCCGGCTCAATCCGAATCGCTCAGTAGTGCTCGAGTGTGCTCAGTGGTCGCCGCCGCCGAGCTGCTCCAGGACATGGGGCACCAGGGGGCCGACGACGGCAACGGTGTCCTTGACCCCACCGCGCGAGCCGGGGGCGTTGACGACCAGGGCGCCGTCGTCGCCGCGAGAGGTCACGCCTACCAGCCCACGGGACAGTCCCGCCAGCGGTGTCTTGGTCAGCCCGTGGGCGCGGATCTGCGCCTCGATGCCCTCGATGCGGGTCTCCAGTAGTGGCGCCGTGGCCTCCGGGGTGAGGTCTCGGGGGGTCACCCCGGTACCGCCGGTGGTCAGGACCACCCGGGCGCCGGCGGACACGGCCCGCCTGATCGCCTCACGCACCGGCTCAACGCCGTCGGGCACGAGGTCCACCTTCTCCACGACGACGTCGTGCTCAGCCAGGAGGCGCTGGGCCAGCGGGCCGGAGAGGTCCTCTCTCTCACCGCTGACGCAGCGGTCGGAGACGGTGATGACGGCGCCCTTGACGGGCTCGGGCAGGGCCGCCAGGCCCTTCTGGACGATGGGGGTCTCACTCATGGGCCCACCGTAGTCCGCATACACCCCGCGCGGCTCCTCCGTCTCCCGCCCGGTATTTCAAGGGCAACACGTCCCGATCCAACCGGCAACCTCAATTAGGCAACTAATATTGAACCTAATTCACCGCCCTTAGTCACCTCCGAGATGTCGGTTTCGCCTCGTATTGCTCAGACATTCGTCCCTTGCATGAAGATCTGACCAACTCAATGCATCATTGAGCGCGGTGCGAGTCCGTAGGCTTTCACCGACTCTCTCCAAACAGTCTCTGGTCCAGGGCGCTGTCGCCCAGCGGACCGAGCCCCACAACAGCAGGAGCCCTATGTCCACGCTCGACACCTCCGGTCGCGTCCTCACAGGCTGGAATCCCGAGGAGCCGGAGAACTGGTCCGCAAAGATCGCCTGGACCACTCTGGCCATCACCACCTTCTCCCTCATGCTCGGCTTCACCGTCTGGTTCCTGCCCAGTGCGGTGGCACCCAGGCTCAACGACATCGGCTTCCACCTGACCAAGAACCAGATCTACTGGATCACCTCGATGCCGGGTCTGTCCTGCGCCGCCCTGCGCCTGATCTACATGTTCCTGCCCGCCACCATCGGCGCCCGCAAGATGATCGGCTGGTCCTCCCTGCTGTACATCCTGCCGATGCTCGGCTGGTTCTTCGCGGTGCAGAACCACAACACCTCCTTCGGTGTTCTGCTCGCCCTGTCCTTCGCCTGCGGTATCGGGGCCGCCACCTTCTCCGGCTACATGCCCTCGACCGGCTTCTACTTCCCCAAGCGCCTGGCCGGCACCGCCCTGGGCCTGCAGGGAGGCCTGGGCAACATGGGTATGAGCGTCATCCAGCTCGCCGCCCCCTTCCTCATGAGCATCAGCCTGTTCGGCCTGACCTGGGTCGCCCCCCACCACGAGGGCGCCCCCATGGTCGTCAACGCCACCGTCTTCTTCCTGCCCTGGTCCCTCGTCGCGGCCTTCCTGACCTTCCGCTACATCAAGGACGTCCCGCTCAAGGCCAACATCAAGGAGCAGATGGACATCTTCGGCAACCTGGACACCTGGCTCATGACGGTCCTGTACATCATGACCTTCGGCGTCTTCTCCGGCTTCGCCGCCCAGACCGCCAACATCATCAACAACAACTACGGCGCCACCTCCGACCTGGCCGAGCACTTCACCAAGGGCGACCTGCCCCAGGGGGCCTCCTACGCCTTCATCGGTACCGTCATCGGCTCCTTCCTGCGCTTCGCCTGGGGCCCTTTGTGCGACCGCTTCGGCGGAGCCATCTGGACCTTCGTCTCCGCCATCGGCATGGCCATCACGATGGCCTGGTGCGGCTACCTGGTGGCCGCCGCGGACGACCCGGCCGACTTCACCATCTTCATGGTGGCGCTGCTGGCGATGTTCTTCTTCGCCGGCGTCGGCAACGCCTCGACCTTCAAGCAGATGCCGATGATCATGCCCAAGCGCCAGGCCGGCGGCGCCATCGGCTTCACCGCCGCCGTGGCCTCCCTCGGCCCCTTCCTGGTCGGTATCGCCCTGACCCTCATGCCGACGCACGTCTTCT
Source organism: Actinomyces sp. HMSC08A09 (assembly GCF_001807465.1). NCBI lineage: Bacteria > Bacillati > Actinomycetota > Actinomycetes > Actinomycetales > Actinomycetaceae > Actinomyces > Actinomyces sp. HMSC08A09. The sequence continues at coordinate 10,496 of NZ_KV789122.1, forward strand.
TCTACAGCTGCGCCGTCTTCTGCGTCGTGTGCGCCGTCATCTGCTGGATCCGCTACGCCAAACCGGGCGCCAAGCGTCCGGGCTGATCCCCCCTCCGGCCCCGGTCGGAACCAGCCCGTCGGGGCCACCGCCAATCACCGACTGACCAGCTCGACGGCGGACGCGGCCAGCATCATGGCCGCGTCCGCCGGGAGCAGCCGGAACCACTCAGGGCCCACCCCTCGAGCTCCGGGCCACCATTCGTCACCAACCACCACACCCATCAACTTCACGGACCAAAGGACCATTGATGAGCACCACCGGCTCCCAGACCACCGGCCCCGGGATCGTCCCTGGGCCCGACCAGCAGGTCGAGAACGCCCCCGGACTGCTCACGCTGGGCTCGTACCTGCGTCGAGGACAAGCCTCTGCCGACGCCCGCCGCCTGTTCCTCACCGGAGGGCGCGAGGCCGACACCTTCTACCGCCACCGGTGGAGCCACGACAAGATGGTCCACTCCACCCACGGGGTCAACTGCACCGGGTCGTGCGCCTGGGAGGTCTACGTCTCCGATGGCATCATCACCTGGGAGAAGCAGATCACCGACTACCCCACCACGGGGCCGGACATGCCCGAGTACGAGCCCCGCGGCTGCCCGCGTGGCGCGGCCTTCTCCTGGTACACCTACTCCCCCACGCGCATCCGCTACCCCTACGTGCGCTCGGTCCTCCTGGACGCCTTCCGCGCCGCGAAGGCCGACAACGACGGCGACCCGGTCGCCGCCTGGGCGCAGGTCACCGGTGACCCCGCCACCGCCAAGGCCTACAAGTCCGCCCGAGGCAAGGGCGGCATGGTCCGCGTGGGCTGGGACGAGGCCATGGAGATCGTCGCGGCCGCCTACGTCCACACCATCCGCGCCTGGGGCCCGGACCGGATCGCCGGCTTCAGCGTCATCCCGGCCATGTCCCAGGTCTCCTACGGAGCCGGCGGCCGCCTCCACGAGCTCATCGGCGGCACGATGCTCTCCTTCTACGACTGGTACGCCGACCTGCCGCCGGCCTCACCGCAGGTCTTCGGTGACCAGACCGACGTCCCCGAGGCCGGCGACTGGTACAACGCCCAGTACCTCATGATGTGGGGCTCCAACCTCCCGCTGACCCGCACCCCGGACGCCCACTTCATGACCGAGGCCCGCTACCACGGGCAGAAGGTCGTGGCCGTCTCCCCCGACTACGCCGACAACACCAAGTTCGCCGACCAGTGGCTGCGCGTGGCCCCGGGCACCGACGGCGCCCTGGCCCAGGCGATGGGGCACGTCATCCTCTCCGAGTTCCACGTCAAGCGCGAGGAGTCCTTCTTCCTGGACTACATGCGCCGCCACACCGACTCCCCCTTCCTCATCGGCCTGGAGCCCTCCCCCGACGGCACCAGCTACGTGCCCGGCCGCTTCGTGACGGCCTCCGACGTCAACGGCGTCGCCACTGGCGCCCCGAAGAACGAGTTCCGCCCCCTCGTGTGGGACCGTGAGCGCGGCCCGGCCGACCCCGGCGGCACCCTGGCCGATCGTTTCACCCCCGAGGGCGAGGGCAGGTGGAACCTGCTCATGGACGGCGTCGACCCGGTCATGAGCATCATGGACCTGCACGGCCAGGGCCCCCAGGTCCAGGCCGCCGAGGTCCTCCTGCCCCGCTTCGACCTGCCTGGCTCCTCCACCCCCGAGGGCTCCGTGGGCGGCGGCGTCGTGCGCCGCGGCGTGCCGGTCACCCGCATCGGGGACCGCCTGGTCACCACCGTCTACGACCTGCTCCTGGCCCAGTACGCCGTCGAGCGCCCCTCCATGCCCGGCGAGTGGCCCACGGACTACCAGGACGCCACCGTCCCGGGCACACCCGCCTGGGCCAGTGAGATCACCGGTGTTCCCGGCCCCGCCATCATCCAGGTGGCGCGCGACTTCGCCCTCAACGCCGTGGAGTCCGGCGGCCGCTCCCAGATCGTCATGGGCGCGGGCATCAACCACTACTACCACGCCGACCAGATCTACCGGACGATCCTGGCGCTGACCTCCATGTGCGCCACCCAGGGCGTCAACGGCGGCGGCTGGGCCCACTACGTGGGTCAGGAGAAGGTCCGCCCGCTCAGCGGCTTCCAGCAGTACTCCTTCGCCCTGGACTGGCACCGCCCGGCCCGGCAGATGATCGCCACGGGCTTCTGGTACCTCACCACCGACCAGTGGCGCTACGACACCACCTCCGCCGAGCGCCTGGCCTCCCCGCTGGGACCGGGCACCCTGGCGGGTAAGACCACGACCGACGCCATGGTCGAGGCCATGAAGCGCGGGTGGACGCCGTCCTACCCGACCTTCAACCGCAGCCCGCTGCTCCTGGGCCAGCAGGCCGCCGAGGCGGGCATGGACCCCAAGGACTACGTCGTCGAGCAGCTGCGCTCCGGTGAGCTGCGCTTCGCCTGCGAGGACCCGGATGCCCCGGAGAACTTCCCGCGCATCCTGTGCTCGTGGCGCACGAACCTGCTGGGCAGCTCGGCCAAGGGCACGGAGTTCTTCCTACGCCACATGGTGGGTGCGGACAACGACGTCAACGCCGTCGAGAACCCGCCCGAGCAGCGTCCCGCCTCGGTGACCTGGCGCGACGAGGCCCCCGTGGGCAAGCTCGACCTCATGTGGACCGCGGACTTCCGCAACACCTCCACCACCCTGCACTCCGACGTCGTCCTGCCGGCGGCCACCTGGTACGAGAAGCACGACATCTCCTCGACCGACATGCACCCCTTCGTGCACTCCTTCAACGCGGCCATCGACCCGCCCTGGGAGGCGCGCACCGACTTCCAGGTCTTCCAGACCCTGGCCGGGCTCATCTCCGCCTGGGCGCCGCGCTACCTGGGCACCCAGACCGACGTCGTCGCCGCGCCCCTCACCCACGACACCCCCGACGCCCTGACGATGGCGCACGGTGACGTGTCCTCCCTCCCCCAGGAGTGGGTGCCGGGAGTGACGATGCCCAAGCTGGTGCCCACCGAGCGCGACTACACCCAGATCCGGGCCAAGTTCGACGCCCTGGGCCCCCTGGCCGAGAAGCTGGGGATTCCCTGCAAGGGCATCATGCTCAAGCCAGGCCCGGAGGTGGAGCGTCTGGCCCGCAACCACGGGGTCTCCTCCGACGGCGTGGCCGCCGGCCGGCCGCTGCTCGACACCGACATCCGCGCCGCCGACGCCATCTTCACACTGTCGGGCACCACCAACGGGCGTATCGCCACCGAAGGCTGGGACACGCTGTCCAAGCGCACCGGCACCACGCTGGTCGAGCTCAGCGAGGAGGAGGCAGGCAAGCACATCTCCTTCGCCGACACTCAGGTCAAGCCCCAGGGAGTCATCACCTCCCCGGAGTGGTCCGGTTCCGAGCACGGCGGCCGGCGATACTCGGCCTTCGTGGTCAACGTGGAGCACGCCAAGCCCTGGCACACCCTGACCGGGCGCATGCACTACTACCTCGACCACGACTGGATGCGAGACATGGGCGAGTCCCTGCCGATCTTCCGGCCGCCACTGGACTTCCACGCCCTGTACGGGGAGGCCGCACCGGGCTCGGTGTCCACGAGCCAGGCGGGCACGGCGGAGGTCGCAGTGCGCTACATCACCGCGCACAACAAGTGGGCGATCCACTCGCAGTACTTCGACAACCTGCACATGCTCACGCTGGGACGCGGGGGCCAGACCATCTGGATGAGCCCCCAGGACGCCGACAAGATCGGCGTCAAGGACAACGAGTGGGTCGAGGCCTACAACCGCAACGGCATCGTGGCGGCGCGCGCCATTGTCTCCCACCGCATCCCCGAGGGCATGGTCTTCATGCACCACGCCCAGGAGCGCACCATGAACACCCCGCTGACTGAGACCAGCGGCAGGCGAGGCGGGACGCACAACTCCCTGACCCGGATCGTGCTCAAGCCCAGCCACTTCGCAGGCGGCTACGGGCAGCTGTCCTACGCCTTCAACTACATCGGCCCCACGGGCAACAACCGCGACGAGGTCACGCTTATCCGTCGCCGCAGCAACCAGGAGGTGACTTTCTGATGAAGGTCATGGCCCAGATCGCAATGGTGATGAACCTCGACAAGTGCATCGGCTGCCACACCTGTTCAGTGACCTGCAAGCAGGCCTGGACCAACCGCGAGGGCACCGAGTACATGTGGTTCAACAACGTCGAGACCCGCCCTGGTGTCGGCTACCCCAAGGGCTGGGAGGACCAGGACACCTGGCGCGGCGGCTGGGAGCGCACGGCCTCGGGCCGCCTGCGGCCCCGCTCGGGCGGGCGCCTGCGCCGCCTGGTCAACATCTTCGCCAACCCCGAGATGCCCACGGTCGAGGACTACTACGAGCCGTGGACCTACGAGTACGACAAGCTGCTCTCGGCCCCCAAGGACTCCCCGGCGATTCCGGTGGCGCGCGCCAAGAGCCAGCTGACCGGCGAGTACATGCCCACCATCAAGTGGGGTCCCAACTGGGATGACGACCTGGGCGGCTCCATGGAGACCCTCCAGCAGGACCCGATCATCGAGGCGATGAGCACGAAGGTGCGCACCGACATCGAGTCGGCCTTCATGTTCTACCTGCCGCGCATCTGCGAGCACTGCCTCAACCCCACCTGCGTGTCCGCCTGCCCGTCGGGCGCCATGTACAAGCGCACTGAGGACGGCATCGTCCTGGTGGACCAGGACGCCTGCCGCGGCTGGCGCATGTGTGTGTCCTCCTGCCCTTACAAGAAGGTCTACTTCAACCACGCCACCGGCAAGGCCGAGAAGTGCACCCTGTGCTACCCGCGCCTGGAAATCGGCCAGCCCACTGTGTGCTCGGAGACCTGTGTGGGCCGCCTGCGCTACCTGGGCGTCCTCCTCTACGACGCCGATCGCGTCTCGCAGGCCGCCGCCGTCAAGGACCCGCAGGACCTGTACATGGCCCAGCGCGAGATCCTCCTCAACCCCCACGACCCCGAGGTCGTGGCGGGCGCGCGCGCCGAGGGCGTCCCGGACAACTGGATCGAGGCGGCTCAGGCCTCCCCCATCTGGGACCTCATCGACACCTATGAGGTGGCCCTGCCCCTGCACCCCGAGTACCGCACCATGCCGATGGTCTGGTACATCCCGCCGCTCTCCCCGGTCGTCGACGAGGTCGCGGCCGCCGGACTGGACGGTGAGAACTACAAGGTGCTGCTCACGGCCGTCTCCGACATGCGCATTCCGCTGGAGTACCTGGCGGGCCTGTTCACGGCCGGCGAGACCAACACGGTCGAGCTCGTGCTGCGGCGCCTGGCCGCGATGCGCTCCCACATGCGCGACGTGCGCCTGGGCCGCGAGCCCGACCCGGCCATCGCCGCCGCCGTGGGCCTGGACGGCAAGAAGCTGGAGGCCATGTACCGCCTGCTGGCCATCGCCAAGTACGACGACCGCTACGTCATCCCCACCGCCAAGCCCGAGGTCCCCCGCGGCATGGAGTCCATGGGCAACGACGTCATGACCCTTCTGGGTGAGGGGGCCCCGGCCGGGTGCCACCCCGACGTCGCCTCCTTCCACGGCCAGGGCGGCGGCGCCATGAACGGCGGCCCGGTGAGCCTGCCGCTGCCGACCGTGCGCCGTGAGCCGGTGCCGGCAGCCGGCCCGGGCATGCCGCAGGTCGGTGTGCCTGAGCCGGTGGGGCAGGCCCCGGCGGCCGACTCCTCGACCGGCCCCGCGGTCGCGGCCCCCAGGGACCTCTGAGATGGTCTCCTTCGTCCGCGCCCCCCGGGTTCTTGAGAAACCCGCCGAGGTGCACCTGACGCCCTCCCAGCGAGCCACCGTGCACATGGCGGCCTCGCTGCTGCTGGACTACCCGGCCGAGGGGACTCTGGAGACGCGCCTGAACGCCGTCGAGGCCGAGCTGGCCACGCTACCGGCGGAGGTGGCCGTCCTCCTGGAGGAGTTCATCGCTCAGGCGCGGCGCCGCGGCGAGCGGGCCATGGCCGAGCACTACGTGGAGGTCTTCGACCGACGTCGGCGCTGCTGCCTGTACCTGACGTACTACACGGTGGGTGACACCCGACACCGGGGCGCCGCACTGCTGGCCTTCAAGCAGGCGCTGGCGGCGGCCGGCTACGAGATGGCCGCCGATGAGCTGCCCGACTACCTGCCGGTGGTCCTCGAGCTGTCCGCGCGCAGCGGTGACGAGGTGGCGGGAACGCTCCTGTCCTCCCACCGCGAGGGCATCGAGGTGCTGCGCAGCGCCCTGGCCGACGCCGCCTCCCCCTACGCGGGGCTGGTGGAGGCCGTCTCGATGACTCTGCCGCAGATCGACGAGGCCACCGCCGAGCGCGTGCGCGCCCTCGTGGCGGCCGGACCGCCCACCGAGACCGTCGGTGTCACCAATACCCTGCCCTTCCCGACCATTCCCGTGCGCAACCCGAGCCTGTCCGGTGTAACCGCCGTGCCGGGCTCGGCACCAGTCGCCGATCCTTCCCCCTTCACAAGCAGCCAGGAGAGCATGACATGAGCCCGATTCAGCAGAACCTCATGTGGGTGGCCCTGCCCTACGCCAGCCTGGTGCTGCTGGTGGCAGGCATGATCTGGCGGTGGCGCACCGACCAGTTCGGCTGGACCTCTCGTTCCTCGCAGTGGAACGAGTCCCGCATCCTGCGCCTGGCATCCCCCCTGTTCCACCTGGGCTTCCTCATGGTGATGGGCGGTCACGTCGTCGGGCTGCTGGTGCCCAAGGACGTCACCGAGATGCTGGGCGTCTCCCAGCACATGTACCACCTGGGCGCCACCTACCTGGGAACCTTGGCGGCCATCCTGACGATCGTGGGCCTGGTCGGGCTCATCTACCGGCGCATCGTCGTCAAGAGCGTGCGCCTGGCCACCACCCGCAACGACCTGGTCATGTACTGCTTCCTCATCGTGCCGATCCTGCTGGGAACGGCGGCCACGGTCCTCAACCAGCTCACCGACGCCCACGGCTACGACTACCGCGAGACGATCAGCCCCTGGCTGCGCTCGGTGCTGGTGCTCCAGCCGCGCCCCGAGCTCATGGCCGACGTACCGGTCTCCTTCAAGCTCCACGTCATCGCGGGCTTCCTGCTCCTGGCGATCTGGCCCTTCACCCGCCTGGTCCACGTGGTCTCCGCGCCCGTGGGCTACGTGACCCGCCCCTATGTGGTCTACCGTTCGCGTGAGGGGGCCACTTCCACCGCTCAGACCTCACGCGGCTGGACCCCGGTGCGGACCCAGGGCACCGGCAACCAGGGGGCCAACGACGTCACTCCCTCTCAGGGAGCCTGAACCGGACGTTCCCGCCATCACGAAAGGACAACGTATGGGTCTCACTCGTCGCGCGGCCATCGCCGCCGTCAGTCTGCTCTCCGCCGTCTCCTTGGCCGCCTGCGGCGGGTCCGCCTCCAACAGCTCCACGGGTGGGGCCACCGGAGCCGCCTCCGCAAGCGCCTCGGGCGGCGCGGGGAAGGCCACCGGCAAGGTCACGGTCCTGGCCGCGGCCTCCCTCCAGAAGGCCTTCGAGGAGATCGAGAAGACCGTGGAGAAGGACAATCCCGGCCTGGACGTCACCTTCGACTTCCAGGGCTCCCAGGACCTGGTGGCCTCCCTGGCGGGTGGCGACAGCGCCGACGTCCTGGCCACGGCCAACAACTCCACGATGAAGACCGCTGCGGACCAGAAGCTGGTCGGGAGCCAGACCGAGTTCGCCACCAACGTCCTGACCCTCATCGTCCCCAAGGGCAACCCCAAGAAGATCACCGGGCTGGACTCGTCGCTGGACGGTGCCAACCTGGTCATCTGCGCCCCCGAGGTGCCCTGCGGTGAGGCCACCAAGAAGCTCGCCGAGGCCCAGGGAATCACCCTCAAGCCGGTCTCCGAGGAGCAGAAGGTGACCGACGTGCGCGGCAAGGTCGAGTCCGGTGAGGCCGACGCCGGCATCGTCTACACCACCGACGCGGCGGCCGCCAAGGACAAGGCGGACAAGATCGACATCCCCGACGGCGGCGTCGTCAACCACTACCCGATCGCCCAGACGGCCAAGCCCGAGAACCCTGCGGGCGCGCAGGTCTTCATCGATGCCGTCACCGGCAAGACCGGCCAGGAGATCCTGGCCAAGCACGGCTTCGGCAAGCCCGGCAGCGCCACTGCCGGGGCGAGTGCCGGGGCCTCCGCCGCGGGCAGTGCGGCGGCGAGCGCCGGGGCCAGTTCCGAGGCCAGCTCCGGAGCCGGCGCCGCCCCGTCCCAGGCTGCGACCGCTGAGGCGTCCTCCGCCCCGGAGGCGAACAAGCCCACCGCGCAGACCACTGCTCCGTGATGGCTTGCCGGCCTGAATCGGCGGCCTGGTAGACATGAGTCTGTGAACGAGATGTCCCCCACTGCACGCTCCGAGCAGCAGTCGGTACGGCGGCCCGTCCGCGCCCTCCAGGGGCGTGGGCGGGCCACTCGCTCACCTCTGCCCGTCCTCGTGACCGCGCTGGCCGTCTTGGGAGGCTGCGCAATCGTCCTGCCCCTGGTGGGGATGGGGACGCGCGTGTCCTGGGGGCAGCTCCCCCAGCTGCTGGCAACGCCGTCGGCGCAAGCCGCCCTGTGGCTCTCGATCCGCACCTGTCTGAGCTCCACGGTCGTCTGCGTGGTGCTGGGCGTGCCACTGGCGCTACTGCTGGCCCGCAGCTGGCCGGGGGTGAGGATCGCGCGGATCCTCGCGGTGCTGCCAATGACGATGCCGCCGGTGGTGGCCGGTATCGCACTGCTGTCCACCTTGGGCAACCGCGGCCTGCTGGGGGCGCACCTGAAGGAGTGGGGGGTACCCATCGCCTTCTCCACTACCGCGGTGGTCATCGCCCAGGTGTTCGTCTCCATGCCTTTCCTGGTGGTCACTCTGGAGGCGGCGCTGCGCAGCCGCGACAAGCGGGCCGAAGTCACCGCCCGGAGCCTCGGGGCCGGCCCGTGGCGGGTTCTGGCGCAGGTGACGCTGCCGTTGGCAACGCCTGCTCTGGCTCGGGGCACGGCCCTGGCCCTGGGCCGGAGCCTGGGCGAGTTCGGGGCGACCATCGCCTTCGCCGGTTCCAAGGAGGGCGTCACCCGCACGATGCCGCTGGCCATCTACCTGGAGCGGGAGAAGGACACGGCCACCTCCCTGGCCCTGGCCGCCGTGCTCATCGGCCTGTCCTTCGTCATCGTCGGGGCGACCAACATCGACTGGGGCAGGGTGGCCGCCCGTCTCATGCCTCGCCACGCAGATTCGAAGGACGATGACGCCGCCTGGGAGCCCCGGGACTCTGAGGCCTCGGCCCCGAACAGGGGTGAGCGGACGCCCGAATCACCTCGGGGCGGCGGACGCGGCCAGAACCTGAAGGTCGCCTTCGAACTGGCGGATCGCGACGTCGTCGTCGATCTGGAGGTGGAGGCGGGACGCACGACGGCGATCGTCGGCCCCAACGGCTCCGGCAAGTCGACGGTCTGCTCCGTGGTGGCCGGCCTGCTGGACGCCGAGAACGGCCAGGTCGTGCTGGGCGGACGAGTCCTGGACGGGCCCGGGGGCTTCGTGCGGGCGGGGCGGCGCCAGGTGGCGCTGCTCAGCCAGGAGCCGGGCGTCTTCACCCACATGTCCGTGCTGGGCAATGTGGTCTTCGCGCTGCGCTGCCAGGGGGTGAGCCGGGCGGAGGCGACGCGTCGGGCCCGAGCCGAGCTGGCCGCCGTCGGGGCCGATCACCTGGCCTCCCGCCCGGGAGGCGCACTCTCGGGAGGGCAGGCGGCCCGAGTGGCGCTAGCCCGGGCGCTGGCGACAGGGCCCCGCCTGCTGGTCCTGGATGAGCCGATGGCCGCCCTGGACGTGACCGCCCGCCAGGAGATGCGCCGCCTGGTGGCGCGTCGATGCGCTGAGGAGGGACTGACGCTGCTGCTGGTGACCCATGACGTCTTGGACCTGACGGCGCTGGCCGAGGACGTCGTCGTCCTGGACCGGGGCCGAGTGGTGGAGCAGGGACCGACGGCGAGGATCCTGTCCGCGCCGCGTTCGGACTTCGTCGCCCACCTGACGGGGACAGCCGTACTCACCGGGGTCATCGACGGCGACGCCGAGGCACCGGGGCTGCGGCTGCCGTCCGGGCAGGTCGTTCATGGCCGTCCCCGGGAGGATGCCGCTGACGGGCACATCGACGAGCAGGGTCACGGGGACAACCGCGACGAGGTGCTGCGCCCCGGAGCGCCGGGTATTGCGCTGGTGCCGCCCGACGCCGTCGCCCTCTACCGGCAGGCGCCGCACGGCAGTCCCCGCAACGTCCTGACCGCCCGGGTGACGGGGCTGGAGCGCTCGGGGGCGCTGGTGAGTGTGCGCCTGGAGCTCGAGGAGGGGCAGCGGCTGTCGGCGGCGGTCACCGCGGGTGCCGTCGCCGAGCTCGGCATCACCGAGGGCCGGGAAGTCTGCTGCGTCATCAAGGCGGTGCAGGTGCGTATCCTGGCCCGCCGGGGTTGAGGACCGCGGCACTGAGGCCTTGAGAGAACGACCGGATGAAGATGAGGGAGGGCGTTGTGAGCGCAGTTGAGGGAAGCGAGTGCGGTGACGTCTGGGGATCGGTGATCGCCGAAGAGCGTCTGCGACCGCTGAGCCGCGATGAGCTGGAGCGCTACCACCGCAATGCGCTTGTGCCGCAGGTAGGGCTCGTGGGGCAGCAGCGCATCCGCGCCTCCCGGATCCTGCTCATCGGTGCCGGCGGGCTCGGGGCACCGGCGGCCCTGTACCTGGCGGCCGCCGGGGTGGGGACGATCGGGCTCATTGACGACGACGACGTCGACGTCTCCAACCTGCAACGCCAGGTCATCCATGCCACGGCGGCCGTGGGGCGCTCTAAGGTGGACTCGGCGGCCGAGGCGATCAGGGCACTCAATCCCGATATTGAGGTCGTTGCCCACCGGACTCGGTTGACGGCGGACAATGCCCGGGAGCTGCTGGGCGGCTGGGACGTGGTCATCGACGGCACGGACAACTTCCCCACGCGGTACCTAGTCAATGACGCCGCTGTCATGCTGGGGCTGCCGCTGGTGCACGGGGCGGTGCTGGGGTTCAACGGGCAGGTGGGGGTCTTCGACGCGCTCCGGGGCCCGTGCTACCGGTGCCTGCACCCCGCCCCGCCGCCCGCAGGCTCGGTACCCTCCTGCGCGGAGGCCGGGGTGCTGGGGGTGCTGCCCGGCATCATCGGGACGATGCAAGCCGCCGAGGCACTCAAGCTGGTGATCGGCGGCGGGCAACCACTGCTGGGGAGGCTGGCGATGCTGGACGTCTGGGGGGCGCGCCTGCGGGAGATTCCGGTGGCGAAGAACCCAGCCTGCCCGGTGTGCGGGGAGAACCCGACGATCACCGCTCTGGTCGCTGAGGCTGATGCCTGCGCACTCCCCCGAGCCTGTGAGGCCGACGCGCAGCCGAAGGAACCCCGCTCCGGGGTTGACTCCTGCCTGCGGCCAGGGAGTTCCGCGTCCGGTCCCGCTGCTGCCAGCCGAATTCAGGAAGGTGGCGAGGTCCTGGATTCAGGGGCGGGAGTGGGTGTCGTCTCCGCGGCCGAGCTGAGGCGGCTCCTGAATGGCGCCAAGCCGCCGGCGCTGCTGGATGTGCGTGAGGACGTCGAGGTGGCGCTCGAACCGATGGAGGGGGCGCTGCACATTCCGCTGCGTGAGGTGACGGCACACATGGACGAGCTCGACCCGGGTCGGCTCACGGTGGTGGTGTGCGCTGCCGGGGTGCGCTCGGTCCGGGCCATCGAGTCGCTGAAGGCTGCGGGCTACCCCGGCCGACTCCTCAGCCTTGAGGGCGGCATAAGGGCATGGGCGTCCAGCCGGCCTTGACCGCGGCATCAGCTGGCCGTGGTGTCACGATTGGCGACTTTTAGGGCGTCCAACGGCTGACGTGCCCGGGCCTGTTACTGCTCTGACCAGTGCATATGTGCGAGAGCGCCATGACAATCGGCCAGAGGTGCTCGTAAAAGTCGCCAGTTGTGACACCACTCGGCGAGCTCGACGGTCTAAGGCGCAACTGTGTGCGCCAGCATCTGGGACTTAGGTGCTGTGGGTTGAGTGGGGGTCTCAGCGGTGCGCCGTGCGCCCTTGGTGTCACGATTGGCGACTTTTAAGCCGTCCGTCGGCTGACGTGCCCGAGCCTGTAAGGCTCTGACCTGCGCGTATGTGTCTGGGCGCGAAGCCTCGTCGGCCAGAGATGCTCGTAAAAGTCGCCAGTTGTGACACCACACTCGCGGAGTGAGCCTGGTGGTCTGAGGCGTGGGCGGGTGCTGGGTGTGGAGGGTTAGTGGCCTTGGGCTTCTTCGGCGTCGTCGGTGAGGTAGGTGACGACGCGGACCAGGTCGTAGGGGGTGGAGGTCTCGGTGGTGGTGATGGTGCCCTCGATGGGCCGCCACTGGCTCTCGCCGGCGGGGCGGTATCGGGTGGTCCAGGTGGTGGTCAGGGTCGTGGTCACGCCGGTGGCGGTGTGCTGGTAGTGGTGGGTGACCGTCTGGTGGGGGTAGGGGGCTCCGGGGTCGGTGGTGGTTGTCGTGGTGCCGTCTCCCCAGTTCCAGGTGTAGGTGGTGGGGGTGAACTCGACCTCGATGGGAGTGCCCAGGATCGTGGTGGTCTGGTAGCGCACGGCGGGG